>JAEOTN010000339.1 GCA_016839865.1 Promethearchaeota archaeon
ACTTCAAACAACAGATGGGGGCTTTTTGGTAACATTAAACGCTGTTGATAGCGGAATTGGATCGCGATTCTTAATAAAATTAGATGCGACTGGTGTTCAACAATGGAATTCTACACTCGGAGTAGAGATTCCTATGTTTTTCAAACAGATGATTCCTACATTAGATGGAGGTTTTCTTTTAGTTGGCGGAATTGGCGAGTCGCCTTCATTCAATTTATTTCTTCTTAAGTTAGATGCTGCTGGTACTGCGGAATGGAATACTTCCTTTGGTGGTCATGAAGGGGAAGTTGGTACATCTGTGATTCAGATTGCAGATGGTAGCTTTGTTATTACTGGTCCTACCACTTCTTATGCCTTCTCGAGTACGGATTTCTGGCTTCTTAAGACGGATTCCAGTGGTCATCTGCTGTGGAATGTCACTTTTGGGGGACATTTTGAGCAATCCCCTAGATCAGTAATTCAGACAGCAGAGGGCGGGTTTCTTCTCGCAGGTGAAACCGAGGATATCTCTGGTAATTGGGATATCTGGTTGGTTAAAACCGATGCCAATGGTGGCCATGAATGGAATTCGACTTTTGGTGGTGAAGCTGAAGAGACAGTAGTTAGTGTTTTTCAAGCTGCTGATGGGAATTTTGTGGTTGCAGGTATGACTTCTTCTGTTGGTGCTGGTGAGGAAGATATGTATCTGTTCAAAATTTCTGTCTCGGAAACGACTACCTCCTCGGGCCCTGGTTTTGATTTTTTGTTGGTTCTTCTCTGTCTTGCTGTATCCCTATTTTTTGTTCGAAAACGAAGACATTAGGTCTTCTCTCCCCTTTTTTTTTAGTTTGTTTCTGAATTGATAGCAACCTTTGTAACTAATAAAATGAGAGGAGAAGTGGTTTTATCCTCTTCTTCTCCGTCCAATAATTATCACTCCTATTGAAAGGAGCGGAAATAATAGTCCTGGATAACTAGTGCCATTTATGGTGGTTGTAGTAGTCGTTATTGGACTAGTAGTCGTCATTGGAGTTGTAGTTGTGGTTGTAGAATTGAAGATTTCATCGACATTAGGAAATTTACCAAGCCAAAAGTCTCTATGCTCTATTCCTGATCCTGTTGTTTCGACAAATGCGAATGCTACTATATCCTCGTGTGAGTCCACCCCCTCGGTTAGGACCATATCCACAATTCTTTCACCCCGTGTCACTTCACCATATGTGATATATCCAAGCACGTTACCAGAGCTGTTTAGTCTTACAATACACATGTCCCCTGTCTCTTCACTTCCACTGGGTGAATCATATCCCCCACCAATATAATAATCTCCGGTGGAGCTTTGTAAACAGACAGTTGGTGTATCATAATAGTTACCCCCAAAGGTGGTATTCCACTCCACATTTCCTTCAGAATCACATTTAAGTATCCAATAATCCTTTCCAATAGAATATCTATCACCGAAGGGGTAGCACGCCAGTAAAAAACCGCCATCTATTGTCCCTATTAAATTCCTCTCCCACGCTCCAAACCAGTCTGTGCCAGTTTCATATGCTTGATCCCAGATCACTGTCCCATTTTCCTCGATTTTTAATACCCATATTGAGAAAGCGCTACTTAAATCACTCGTTTGTTTCGATAACCCGCTTAAAAGGTATTTTCCATCATTTAACTTAATCAGTGCTGTCCCTTGGTCTGATCCTACTCTATGATACGTTTTATTCCATTCTTCATTTCCATCTGCATCTGTTTTGATCAACCAATAGTCCGTATTCCAATCTTCCGTAGGTAATGCGAATTCTGATTGGGTTGCTCCAGATATGAGGAATCCTCCATCTGATGCTACAACGATTTGAGCTCCATAATCCGGTCCATCTTCCAATCCATTAAAAGTGCGGTTCCATTGTTCCGTTCCATTCTCATCTATCTTGAGAGCCCAGAGATCCCATGTAGCGGGATTCCAGCTGGTATCAGATGATGAATTACTAAATACCATTCCTGTGAGTGCATACCCCCCATCTGGTGTTTGAACAATACTTCTTACATGTCCTTGGGGTCTCACAGAAGTTGAATAACTTTGGTTCCATTCTTCATTTCCTTCTGAGTCAACTTTTATCACCCACGGAGTTTGAGAGGCCCCATCTACAAGGTAGGAACCTATAAGAATATACCCCTCATCGTTTATTGATAGCAATTGCGTTGGCCTTTCCTCATTTGGGGTCTCATATACTTCCTCCCATGCAGGGTCACTGCTTATTCCGTTAATATCTCCTTCTACAGGCATCAATGCGACTGAAGTCAAACATAAACAATAAATTATCACACCTAATGTGCGAATTCTTTTATTTTTCATCATATTTCTCACCACAATTAATATTTATCTCTTTTAATGAAATTTTACGGACTTTTAAACGTTTCTACCCTTTTCTGGTGTTCTAACACATTGAACAACCTGTTCTGTCATCTAGAACTTATTTTAATTTCCTTTTAGCCTCCAGAATTTCATTATTTCTGACAAAGGAATATGGTAAGATTGTGAATAGTTCTTTAAAAGGAGTTAAAAGCAAATATCACCGATTTATTTTTGGAAATGTTTTTTTCGGCATTTCTGATTTTTTTAAGATTCATGGTTTCATTTGCCAGATTTTTAATGATTCATACATGAAAACAATTATACCAAATACTAATACAAAAAGGAATATCCAATTACTTGGATCCAGGATGTACGTATCTCCACGAGTAAGGAGGAAAACTAAAAAAATGATCAAACAGAAAATAAATACTAATAAATAAAGAGTAAAACGAGGAACTACTCGATAGCCTAACCGAAAATAGAACCCTAGAATCCCTGTCTTGATCTCTTCTTTCACATAATACTTATCATTTTCATCGTTTTTTGCCACTATTCCTACTGAAATCAAATTATTGATATGATAAGAGACAAGTCCGGGAGAAGACAACTTCAACGCTTTTTGAATTTCTCGAATCCCCGCAAAACCCTCGGGATGAGTTAGGAGGAACCAATAAACATTTAACGTGGTTCCTTGGAGGAGTTTTTCTAATTTCTCTTGCGGAGGTTCTTTTGTCATTCCTTTTCTCACATATGTTACTGTCTGTGAAATCATGTTCATTAGCATTTTTGGTTTTGCTTGTGGTAGACTAGGCTTTTCTACTGCTTTGAAGCGATCCATTATTTTAGAATCCTCCCTTTAATATACTTTGTCTTCCTAAAATTATAGATTACAATAGAAAGAGCACTTACTACCAATCCCCCTATTGCTATTGCAAAGAATGGAACCAATCTGAATGTTTTTAATAGAAGTCCTTCGTTAAATCGGATTAAATTCATCCTTCCCTTGAGTTCTACTTCCAAATAACGAAAGGTTGCGTTTGAGGCCACTATTGTCAGTTTTTCCCACTTTTTTTCCCTCTCGTCATAACGTAACAGAGCTAATTGCTCATGGGATTTTCCTTGTACTTCTTCTACATCATAATAACACCGAAGGCGAAACGTATTATTTTCCTCTTTACTAGCAATTCGTATGTATTTTCCTATCTCTTTTTGAGACGGAAGAAATGTGTTCAATTCATGACTCATTGTAATGTTAACTAGGTATGATTGCTGTTGTAAAGGGGTCATCACACAATCCGTGTGAGGAAAGTAAAGGGGATAAGCTGAGATCTCAATGTTGGAATACATGTTGAGATCGTAATTAGTACTAATTCCCTTATTATTCACTCTTTTTTCATCGAGTTGAGATTTTTCCAATTTGAACCGTGCTGGAGATTGAGTGTCCGTATATGAATAATTGAAATAGATTTGTTTGACTTTGTTAACATTAATATACGGAGATAACTGAGTTTCCATTGCATAAATATTATTATTATAGGTTAAAAGGATAAATGGAGCAGTTTCTTGAATTATTGGTTGTAGTTGGTTGTAAAAATACTCTCTTTCTTGTCTTATGGGTGTTTGGGAGCCATTCGTAACTAATTGATCAATTTGTGAATTGTCAAATCCTCCAGTATTTAGGGGGCTCGAAGAATGAAGGAAGAGTCGCGATAAATCTGGGTCATGGTAAATACTTGATCCAAATAAGAGAATATCATAATTACCCTCTCTCCATTCTGCAGCCCAATCAGGTGAAGGATTTATAAATGGCCATATACCAATTGCATCCAAATACTCTCCTATTATTTCTGGATGGCGATTCTCAGGTCCAACTAGTTGAATCAAAAATCGATAATTATCTTCTCCTCGTGGATACCCTGCTGCATCTAAGATTTCGTTTGCTAATGTGACATTATATGGATAACCGGGTAGAGATGAATTATGAAATGATACCCCTGGTGGAATTAAATTAGTCATTGGTTGTGCAAATTCTGTCCAATTCAATCTTGTTATATAATCCTGTCTATCAATTGCGTAATTAATAGCTAATCGTACCCTTGGATCATTTAAATGTTCTCTTTGATGGTTAATATACCCTATCTCAAAATCAGTTACTTTTTTGCTAATATTCAGTGTCCAATGTGTGTCAGTTTTTAGTTGCTCATAAATGGTGTTGTATAAAAAGATCATATCAATTGTATGGGCATTAATTTCTTTCGTAAACTCTTCTTGAGATAGGTAGTGAATTTCTTCAAATGGAGCTAATCCTTGATAGTAATCGGAAAATCTAGTGAAGGTACAATTCTCGAATGTATCATTAAAGAAAGTTGAGTTTAATACGTAAGGCCCTGTCCCAATAGGATGTAGTATTTCTGACCCATTAAAACTTGAAGGTGATGCTAAATGAAGATATGAGCATTCGACTATCAATGCTGCAAATGGTTTTTTTAAATGAATTGTGACTTGATATTCACTCTGAATCTCAATGGATTCAAAGGGAATAGTATGGTGACTAATATATGGTTCAGGAGTGATATAAGCAGGATGATCTTGATCAAAAAGTCTCTCAAAGTTGTATTTCACACTAGAGGCATTAAATCTAGATCCATCATGAAATATTGCATCTTCTCGTAAATAAAATGTCCAGTGTTTGCTATCCTCGGATACAACCCATTGTGTAGCTAGTGCTGGACTTAATGCACCAGTATTTGGATTATAATGGACAAGAGCTTCATAGAATAGTGAGTTGCGTCTATAATCATAATTCCATCCTATCGCGATAGGGTCGAATAATGGGTCATAATTTTCCAAGACATAAGCAGGTGTCATTACCCCAATTCGTAATATGGAGGGGAGAAAGCTGGTATCTTCCTGATTGAGCTTGAGCTGCTCGGTGCCTTGAAAACTGTTTAATTCAGGGCCATTTGGTGAGGAACCAAGTAGTGAATTTGATGAAAAAAGAATGAAGGTAACGATTAAACTTACCACCAATTTTTCCATAACTTTCAATATTCAAACTATTCCTATTTCGTTGATTTTTGTTCTTATTGTATTCTAGTTCCTTTTTTTAGCCACTTCTGCCATTATTTCATTTTATTGTCAGATTTCAGATTCGTTAATATACTTATTCTCCCCAAAAGAGAATATTTAAAACTTTCTAGCTGTTTTAGGTGTTCTAGAGGTTAGAACATTTTCATTTCTGGTTTTTTTGTTTCTTAGAAAATTTTAATTTCAGTCCCTCGGTTAATTACATATGTCTATCCCCATAAAATTCTTTGAATCACCCTCCTATTGATTGTGTTTTTGTTTTTGATTTATGTGGAACTAAATCAAGAGGATAACTCCTCTTTTATTCTTTTTTTCAATTTAATTTTCCTTCAAATTCCATTTTTCCCGTGGATAGGCTTTATAAGGGGGAATAATCCTTAGAAAGGAGATTTCCTTAAAATGGAGATTGATCCAGATATATTTTCTATTTTTTATGGATGGAAATATGATCGATCTTTTCTTAATATTATATTCAAATAGGTGATTAGATTGGCTGAATATTCAAACTGGTTAAAAAATACATTTATTGTTCATATTGTTATTGGTTTTTTCTTTGGCTTTTCCTTCTTGCTCATCCCTGATATTTTTTCCGAGTTTATTGGCTGGGAGCCTGAGGTATTTGACCCCATCAATCGTGTTTTTGGAGCTGCGATTATTGGATTGACGAGTGGGTCTATACTTGCTTTATTAGATCCTGATTGGGAA
>JAEOTN010000340.1 GCA_016839865.1 Promethearchaeota archaeon
GCGAGGATATGGATGAAGTCATCCGAGCAATAGCAATTTTGTTTCTTGATAAGAATCAATTTTCAATTGTGGATAAACTCATTAATTATGTACAATCCTATCCAATTCAAAGAGAATTAACCGAATTACGACAGACAGCAGAAGAAGACTATCGTAAAAAACGCAAAGATAAAGTTTTTACCGAATTTACTAATGCAATTGCAGTTTTGCAGCAATATGTGGAATTGGAAGTTGGAGAATTCAGTAAAACCAACGCAACTTTTTATAAGCAAATTGAACAGTTGAAGAAAAAAGAGAAAATATTAGAAGCAACTTTAGAAATCAAGAACCGCGCAAATTGGTTCAAAGCCATAGGGCATAATGAATTTTTCACAGAATTATTAATCCATCTTTTGGAGCTGTATCTCGATTCTAATATGTTTTTGCCATTCCTACAAGAATTGGTAAATTTACGCAGTGAAGAGCGTGAAGATTATCTGAAACGAAGTATCGGTAAAATCCAAAATAAAATTGAAATTTTGACAGAAAGTGAGGAATCTTTAGATAAGACTAACCAAATTATCGATAATTTCGCAAGAATATATCGAAATCATCTCTTATATGATGAAACGAAAAATTTAGAACACCTTCATGTGAAATTTCTCATATTACGAGCACAAAAGATATTAGATACCTCCACAGGATTGGAAGAAACCCCATTTGTCTTGGAACTCCTTAAACAAGCGGATATGGTGTATCAAAGACTATCAGAAAAAGATCCACTGAAATACGATAATATTTTAGAAGAAATTACACTACGCCACATTCGCATCATGGAAGGGAAACTGAAAGAAAAGCAGTTATTAAAAGAACAAGGAACGGAACAAAAACAACAAGTGACACTTCAAAAGGAAATCTTACATGAGATAAGTGAAACGAATCGGATAAATGAAAAAATAAAGGATTCTCGAACTAGAACGAAATTGCATAAACGTATCACAAATATCGAGGGAGAAATCAGCAAAGATAGAGAAACCGAAAAAATCGAAAATGAAAAAATTCATATGATGGTTGAAAGACTATCACGATTGAAGCAGATGGCGAATGAAGAACTCTTGCGTCAACAAGATACTTTGACTCGTAGACAAGGAGTTAAACGAGTTCATTATAAATCCTTGTTAGAGCAGTTAAACAATAAAGAATATTCCAAAGCGCTCCAAGGATATGAAAATCTGGTCAAGTCCCTCTTTAGTCAAAGAAAAATTGATTTAGCTGAGATTGACCTAGCAGTCATCACAACTTTGGCGTTTATTACAAAAGACAAAAATATTCTCAAACCAATTCGGAAGAAGTTCAGTAAAGGTCGAGGATTTGTTTCTGAAGTAATCGATTTTATAATTACATTGATTGACTATCCGGACCAATCAATCCATCTACAAGCTATAAAATTGTTTGAAAATTTAGCCTTTTTCCATGAAGAACGAGCCTTACTTTATCAACTTGTAAAACCCTCAGCAGCTGTGGGAGATATCGCAGAGCCAGGAGCTCCAATTGATTTAGCAGATGAAAGAAGAGTAAATGAGGTGATGATAAAGAAAACAATTGAAAAAATGCAAATGAAAGAGAAGAATCTAAATAAACGAAAAATGATGGAAAGAAAATATTGGAGGGACGCTATAAACAACATACAATCACAGAATTATTCAGATGCTTCGAGAGAATATTTTGAAAAAATTAATCCACTTGTGAAAAATAATCATGAAGAATTCTTCCCTGTTAGTCTGGTTTTAGGTATTGTTTGTCTAGTAAAAGTAGGAAAGACAGCTGAAGCCAAGCGACGATTAGAAAAACTCACTTTAGAGGTTAATTTACCCCAAGATATAATCCAGAACTTACCTGAGTATAAGCTCCTTGATTATTACTTAACAGCTCATAAAAATCAAGATCAGGATAAGTCAGATATCATATTAGAGTCCTTCATTGATTATTTACCACTATTACAACTGGAAACCGGATTGATTCTTGCTCAAATAAGTCCACCTAAGAGAGCAGAAATTAAAAAGGATAAATTTAAGGATATCCAGATTGTTATTGAATCTACTGTATTACAAAATCAGCAGTTAGCCAATCTTGAACGTAGAGCACTTGAAGAGAAAGAAAGACTTGAAGAATCATTTAGAACGAGGAAAGCAAGAAAAAGGATGGTATATCAAAAAATTCTTGATCAATTGAACTCTCAGTCATTTGAGGAAGCCTCCAAACTATATTTCAATGCTGCAGTTACTCAAACGACCAGACGTGACTATGATACAGCAAGTGCTCTAATTTTATTAGGAGCATTAAGCCTACTGAAATCAACAGCACAAATCACAGCAATTCGTTCTTATCTTAAAGAATTTCTAGAAAGAATTGGATTCTCACAAAAGGTAATTTCCGAAACTTTTGTTGTAAAAATCCTACAATTACTTATAGATGCTAGATCGATTGAAAATGACACGATGTTTAATAGAACTTGGAATTTGTTTAAAAATATCCCCGTATTTGACGAGGAAAAGATATTATTTGAGGAATAAAGAAATTCCTTTATTTTCTAATTTTTACTAATACATCCTTGATTTTTCCATTAATGATATCTAATTCTTCAGTGAGATCGTTTGCGTGTTCTAGGAAATCAGCAAGTTTTTGTAAATCTTCTATGGTTTTATCGTCTTCAAGATAATCCGAGATCTCGATTGCACGATCGATGAGTTTAATAGGTTTTAAATAATATCCATAATCTCGTTTCTCGATTTTGCGTAAAGGCTTTACAATCTGATCATAGGTTAATGACCAATTTTTGACAAATTGAGGGATAGCTTCAGCGCGTTTGGCTTTATGTTCCAGTAATTTAGTAATAGGTGGTTGATTTATCTTTTTAGCCAGATTGCTAGCTTCTTTGTAGTTTCTTTGGGCTTGTCTATAATTTTTTTGTTGATAAAATGCTTCATCGCCTTTTTTACATAAGTTAGCAATTTTTGGAGGAATCTCATTCGCTCGTTTTATCATCTCTTGGGTTTTCTCGAAATTTTTCTCATCGAGTAATTCATTAGCTTTGGAAACAATCCGTTTTTGTAATCGTTCTACGTCACTGACATCTTGAATTAATTCGTTGCGTTCTTCAAGTATGTGTTTTATTGCGTCGTTCAACACAGAGTCATTTTTGTTTAAACTTAGTCTAATGAATTGTCTCATTTCTGATAACATAATAGAAAAAGGTTCAACAGATTCGTTGGGATCTAGCTCAAAGACAAGGTACATATTCTCATTAGTCTCAGTCTTTGTTAGGAATATCGAGAAGTATTTGTGATCAGCAGTCCGGTAGGATAGCATATCTTTTGGTTTAGATTCATCCCCATAGATAATGTGCTTATTGGAAATTTTTCTCGCCAGATTTGTATCAAATTCATCTGCTTGATATTTTATTATTATATCTGGACGATTACTACCAGCAATTTTGAATATAAGAACTCCACTTGCCATTTTTTTCAGATCCTTTGTTATGATTAGATTAAATAATAATTATTTTTCGCTCGTAATAGTTTTCGCTATTTTTCCTTTTTACTACAACTTAACTGTATAGATTGACGAAAATAATTAAGGAACGAGATAATACATGTGTACCAATAATACACTTAGTGAAAAACATGCGAGAAGAAACCGATTATCAAGAGTCAGTAGAATCATTTAAATCCAATGCATCAGTGCTAATCGAACCTTGGGGTATGTCGGTAGATCATATTAGGTTAACCATAAAAGGTCTTCCATCTACGCCCTATAAGAACGGTAAATTTATCTTTGAAATTAAACTGCCTGAAAACTATCCATTTAGTCCACCCTACGCATATTGCCACACACTATTATGGCATCCAAACATTGATCCGTCTATTCCACCAGGAAAGCTCAATATTTGCTTAGATTTAATCAATCCCGACCTTGTTGGTAAAGTGGACCAGACGACAGGAGCAAGCGGTTGGACACCAGCAAAGACATTATCAAATATAATTGAAGCATTGAGAGCAATGATTCACATGGAACCTCCTTTCTATAATCCAGCTGATCCTTTGAACCATGAAGCAGGAGAACAAGCATTACGTTCTCCCGAACGATTTAATAAACAAGCTCGAGATTACGCAAAAAAATATGCTATGGATTAAGTATTTTATTTTTTCTTATTTCCTTATGTTCGTAGGATTCCATAACCAATAAGACGATATCTTTTTCTTATTGGACGACTAATTGCAACAGTTGCTCCTTGTTCAGCACATAATGGTCGTTTTAGACGAAATGATACAACATTCTTTTTCCCAATTTTTTGGATAACACCTGCAGTAAGCAAAGTTCCCGCAACAAGTAGTAAGGGTTCACCAATTTTGAGTGGAGCTACTTCTATATCTTCTTCAGCTCCTAAAACCTTATTTAATAGGTGTACTTCAATATTGCATTGATTCTGAATAGATGGCAATTCATTTACTCGTCCTGCCAAGTTTCCAATAAGGTTATCTGCTTTCGTTAAGGAAGGATCAAGAGTGGTTCCGATTGCTATTAATCCACCAGGATGTGCTGATTCTAAGGGAATATCTCCTTGGTAAATGCTGGTAACTTTTGCGGTGATCGGTTCATATCGATTACTTCGTTTTAATCCAGGACGTATTTCGATTTTATCTCCAATGTGCATTACACCTTGAGAGATGGAACCACCTACCACACCACCGGTTAACTCAAGGATTGGAGTTCCAGGCTTATTTATATCAAAACTACGAGCTATATGCAATTGTGGAGATTTTTTTTCATCAAATTCAGGTGTTGGAATCACGTTTTCAATTTTTCGTAATACTTCCTCGATATTAATTTTGTAAATTGCAGAAATTGGGACGATTGGTGCATTTTCAGCAATAGTTCCTTTTACAAATTCTTTAATTTCTCTGTAATTTTCAATCGCACGTTCTCGAGACACTGTATCGATTTTATTCTGAATAATTATGATTTTATTGATTCCGGAGATGTCTAAAGCTGCAAGATGTTCCCGAGTTTGAGGTTGTGGGCATTTCTCATTTGCAGATATAAGAAGACACGCACCATCCATTAAACTAGCACCACTTAACATGGTTGCCATTAATATTTCATGACCAGGCGCATCCACAAAACTAATTTTGCGACGGAAAGAAAGTTCTCCTGCACAATCGGGGCAAGTATTTCGTTTTTGTTTCTTCTTTTTTGTCTTATTTGCAAGATGATATGTAGTATATTTATCACAACTCGCACAATAAGCTATAGTACAATTTGCATACCCCAATTTTATAGAGATACCTTGTTCCTTCTCCTTCTGATACCTATCTGTCCATTCACCTGATAATGCATCAACCAGGGTTGTTTTCCCGTGGTCAACGTGCCCTACCATCCCAACATTGGTTTCGGCTTGTATATCAGAACCTGGAGTGGATTTTCGTTTCTTTTTTCGAGGGGAGGCAATAGGAAAAGTTTCAGAAGCAGTTTCTTCCTTTTTCACTGGTAATTTAACTGGCTTTTTTTCAGCTTTAGGCTTTGGTCTGGGTTTTTCAACTGAAGGTTTTGATTTTTTTGGTGGTACTTTTTCTTTCTTTGGGGCTGATTTCTTCTTCTGAGGACTTGATTCACTTAATCCTAATTCCACTTTCTTTTTATTTAGCCAAGTTTGGTAGAGTTTGGTGATTTTACCCCCCCAAATAGCCTTTTTTTCAGTCTCTTGATTGTAAAGTAGTTGAAAATCTTCATCAGTATAGTTCTTTGGATCCTTAGACAATTTTTTTTTAATACCCACCTAGCCTTCAGTGCAGTTGAATAATTTATTATTCTTCAAAAAATTTATCCTATTTTCCGTTATATTCACTTTAACAAATTGGGGATTTTCCAATAATAAAATGGGATTAAGTTTTTCATTTGTTATTAATTCACTTTACAAGACAGACAATGACATCGTATCGAGACATTTTAAATTTCGAAGTGATTCAAGAATTCGTTAAAAAGTTAACTGGAACAACAATTGATGAGGACTTAAAGGAAATAGGATTTAAAGAGTTAGAAGAGAAGTATTCCACTGATGAGATCTATGAGAAGGAAGCCACGGATATTGAACAAGAACTTATTAAGATCTATCTAGACCTACTTGAAGAAAAAGGTGTCAAGGTTCGAAAAAGAATTCGCATTCCAATGCCTATGAGTGGAAAATTCCCTCCTACGGATTCACAATCTCTGAAAAAGTTTCTGAAAGAATTTCCTGAATTACGTAAATTAATTGAGGAAATACTTGATGAAGACGATGATGATGATTACGAACCTGACGATGATCGTGCTCGAGATATGTATATTTAAGATGTAGTTCCTGCTTTGCAAGCAGAAGCCTCCGAGAGTTGCCCATTACGGTTTCCACCCTCCTCATTGGGAACTATATATTTATTTTATTTACATGAATAATGCTTGGATTCTGCGTGATATTTACGACACTTTCACCTTTTGAATATGTACCTATTTTCCAGATTGGAATTTTCTCTTTCTTGAATTTTTGAATTATCTCTTCAGTCCCGATTTCATTCGAATTGACGCATAGCAACATTGGTCCCGCTGTTTCCGCAGCACATCCACCTAGTAGATCATACCCCAGAACACTAGAAATACTATCAGTTCCTTCGATGATAGGTAATGTATCTATGGAAATATCATAGGAAGTTCCTTGTACAATTTCTTCAGCATGTTTTTTTAATCCAAATCCCGTAATATCGGTCATACTAGTAATTGCGGATTTTAAGTTATACTTCCGAATCGTTTTTGCGACATCATAATTGGATCTACGCATAACATCGACAGCAATTTGTATCATTCCGTTAAAGACGGAATCATCAATCCCAGGAAATAAATCCTCAAGATAGTTATCCTCATCTTTTTTCATTCGATACAATGCCATTGGCGCTTGAATTCCGATAGGTTTTGTTAGATACACATCTCCTGATTCTGATTTAGATTGTAATTGCTTCGGGATTAGATCGGTTTTATCTGCAATTCCAACTGCAATCCCACCTGCTAAAGGCCATGGATTAATAATTGTGTGACCTCCATTTACATCCGCATTGAATTGCTTTAGGAAATTTCGTTGACCGATAATTAATCCTTGCGTTACTTCATCGGGTTGGTCAGATGGAACTCCTAGGAAGCTAAGATACATCACTATGTCGATCACATTCATTGCAAATAGATCATTAGTAGCATTACATGCGGTAATTTCACCCATAATCACAGGATCATCGTGAATGGGAGTGAATATGTCAACATTTGTTGCTAGTATCTTATCCCCGACCTCTTTTACCGCGCAATCTTCAGCAGTATAGTCTAATCCAGATTGTTTTAAGATTCTTTCAAGGATTGATTTCGGAACCTTACAAGATCATCCATGTATTTGTGTTTTTGCCGTTAATCGATAATCTTTGGTCATGGAATACCCCAATCGATCGTTGAGATCGATTACTTTAAGAAAGAAAAGCGTAATTGAAAAATTTAACTATGGAATAAAAACTTCCAATTCCTTCCGTATCTCTTTTTGTACACCAAAAATATTAGTATACCTGATAATAACTTTCAATTCTCCAATTCTGGAAGAGACTCCCAATCGTTCTGAAGGAGCTGTAATGCGATCATGACGATATTTTAGAACCCAGTGAAAAGTTTGGGCTTCCTCAGCCTGGAATTCTTTAATTTCAATCCAATTCGGCTTGCTACGCTCTTGCTGTAATTCCATAAATTCTGGCCACGAGAATAAAATGGACAGGTTTTGCAGATAGTGACGAGTAGAATTCTGTAGTCGAATTCTAAAATGGATTAAACTGCCCAGAGTTTCAATTTTCTTAGAAATCTGTAATACTTTTTCATATTCAGGATATTTTTCAGGTAAAAATAGTTGATTATCCCTAATTTTTCCATTAAGTTTACCTGTTTCTATTAGTTTAAACAGCTTTTCTAGAATTTGTGCTTCGGTTAATTCAGACTTTAGGTGTTTTGTCAATAAATCTATTGGAATTGGATTGATTTGTTGCTGTAGTGATGAAATGCGGTGAAAGAAAATATCTTGAGAGGTTTGTTGGAAAAACTCATTGCTCCTTTCGATTAAAGAATCTTTTATCTGGTTCCAATCATCTAGATATTGCCGAATCAATTTTGATTTTTCAAAATCAGTGTCAATTTCGTCTAATTGTTCATACATCTTTATAATTTCTTTATCAAAATCTTGAATACTATTGATAGTTTGTGAGATCGTCAATCTCAATAAATCTTGTGCAGTATCATAGTTATTTTTCTTTATTTCATCAA
>JAEOTN010000341.1 GCA_016839865.1 Promethearchaeota archaeon
CTGAAAAAACTGCTAATATTTTGTCGGCTGTGGGAAAAAGTCGATGATTTCAAACATAGAAAAAGTCATGCGGAGAATGCAATTTGCCAGCTTCTGGTCAATTTTTAATTCAGTATAACCGAGATTGTGCAAGTTTTCTATGATAACCTTTACTATAGTCAATAGATTTAACAGGTTAATGAATTTTGATGGTTTTTGTAAAAACGATATTTGAGAATATTTCAGCCAAAACGTGGGTAAATTTCACGCTTTCCAATATACGGCAGATTTTTTTTTGTATAAAAAAAATTAATTCAGACAATTTTTCTTTAGGTTAAATTATTCTGTGAAGAACTTCGCGGTTTCAAGTATTTTATAAGATTTATTTATTCGATCTACAGAAATAATACCCCGTAATTCCATTGCATTTAGTAGTTCCATAATTTCCTCTGGTGTCTTACCTAGTTCATCCTGTAATCCATGTATGTCGCCTTCATAGGAACAAACTTGACTAACAACTTGAGATAACGATTGTTTTACCAAAGCAGCTAATTCATCAATTGGGACTTTTATGTTTTCCCCTGATACTGCACTAATCTTGAATATAATTGAATGTGCTCCCAAGTAATTTTGAGCTCTGACTACTTCCACCGGTCTACAGCCAGGATCATCACTTTTATTTACAGCATATACAATGGGAACGTTCTTTCCTAAAATTTGTCGAATTTCGTTCAAAATTTGGAGCGAAGCATCGTCCTTTTCGGGATTTGGACCATCAAAAAGAAATATGACTCCATCTGAGCCTTCCGCAACAATCGCTCGCATCGGACTGAATCGTAATAAGCCAGGAGTTCCAAAAATCGTGATTTCTAAGCCATTACTTCTGGTATTTCCAATATCCATGCCAACTGTGCATTTCCAACCATTTTTATCATACGAAGCGACATTTAGTGCGTTCTTATCCAAAGCTTGAATGTATTGGGATTTTCCGCATTGAAATGCTCCAGTAACAAGAAATTTCATGAAATACACCTACATGATTATCAATATAGATTATGGTAATATGGAGAGAATATATCCAATTAAATATATCTGTGGAATTAGAATCTGTTTAACATTTTGTCGGAAAAAATGTAAGAGAATGGATCTACCAAATATTGTCGGAGTTATTCTCCAATGAATTGACAATATACCTTTCGAGAACGAGGTTTTTCATCCATTTCTAGAAAAATAATTTGTTGCCATGTTCCCAGAATTAGTTTTGCAGACGAAAAGGGAACAGTTATACTTGGATTGAGTAAAAAACTCCTCAAATGCCCTCCTCCATTATGATCACCCCATGTTTTATGGTGTTCGTAATCATAATTATAAGGAATTATCTTTTCTAAGAAGGATGGAATATCCCCCTTTACTAATCCAGGTTCATATTCGGTTGTAGAGATAGCACTAGTAGAACTTGCAGTGAAAACACATACGATGCCTTCTTTAAGTCCAGTAGATCTCAATTTTTTCTTAATTTCTGGCGTGATATTAATTATATCCTCGGGACTGGTTTGTAGGGAAAATGTTTCTAATCTAACTGTCATTATTCATATCTCACCCCTCTTTTTCCTGATTCTCTGGACTACTAAGTAGATGATGTAAGTCCTCCTTAAACACATCTAATACAATACTTGTCTCCATTCGCCGAATACCATCTTGTGTATTTAAATCGTTGTTAAAATCACGATAATCCCCCATATTTTTAAATCTACATATTATAATGGCTGAAGAATTACCAGATACGCTGTATATATTTGTAACATGAGGATTTTTAGAGAGTTCTTCCAGAATCCTGCTAATTTCGGTTCCTTTTATAGTCAATGAGATAATCACTTTGAGACTATATTCAAGTTTTTCTTCGTTTAAATCTAGAAGATACCCCTTAATTATTCCTTGTCCCTTTAGTTTGGCGATTCGGTTATGAACAGTACCTACACTGATGTTCAAATCTTCAGAAATTTTCCTATACGATATACGAGCGTCCTGCTCTAATACTTTTAAAATATCTTCATCCAACTCATCAAGTGTCACTATAACTTATCCTCTTTGTATTCCATTTAACAGATTTCACATCAAGAACATCTTTGAGACGAGTATTTTTATCGTTCAGAGGAAATCAATATTATTTATTTTTTTGTCTACTGAGTTCAAGAAGTTCTTGTGCAATTATGTAATTTCACCTTAACTATTTTAAATATTTTTCAATTAGGACATCTTTAGTATGGTATGGGAGAATTTTCATATCAAACCATTGAGGATTTCCGTCAAGATATAAAAAAATTAGATTTAGACATAATATCCACCGAAAATACATCTTGTTTATATCATCCCATACGATTACCTAATGGTAGTGAAGAAATCAGTATAAAAAATCGTGTTGCAATCCATCCAATGGAAGGTTTTGATGCAACAAAAACGGGAGATCCAACACAGCTTACGCATAATAGATATGAGAGATTTGGTAGTTCGGGAGCTGGTGTGGTATGGTTTGAAGCGACTGCAGTGATACCTGAAGGAAGATCGAATCCACATCAATTAATGATAACAAAGAATAATATTGATAAGTTTGAACGACTAATTGCGAGGTTTGATAAAGGGAGATTACAACTTTTTGAGCAACATACTAATATATCTAATTTACCATTTCAAGATCCTTTGAAAATACTTCAACTTACACACTCAGGAAGATATTCTAAGCCTGGAAGTGAAAGATATCCCTTACGTGCGACAATGAATTCTGAATTAGATGCAGCAATGCATATTCGTCCCGAAAGTGGGGAAGTAGTCAGTGATAAATATTTAGACACTCTCCAAGAAACCTACATAGAAGCTATCGGTTTTGCAAAAGAAGCTGGTTTTGAAGGAGTAGATATCAAATCATGCCATGGTTATCTTGTATCGGAATTACTTGGAGCTTTTTCACGTGTAGACTCTTCATATGGAGGAGATTCAATTGAACATAGGGGAAAATTCCTTTTAGATATCGTTAAAAAGGCAAATAAGGAATTTACAGACCTAATTATTAGTGTACGAATTAACTTGTTTGATGTTTTAGCTCATCCTTTTGGATTTACGACGAAAAAACTAGATGAAAATGGAATTCCCGCAATTATTGACCTTGAGGATCTTCATTATTTGCTCGAACAATTGTATATGCACGGTGTCAGGTTAGTGAGTTTTTCAGCAGGAAATCCATACTATAATCCATATTTATCCAGACCCTTTGTTCAGAATGCATTTAATGGGCCAGATGCACCCGAACATCCATTAGTCAGTTATGCCAGAATAATTAAACTCTTGAAAGAGGTAAGAAGTCGTCATCCTAAACTTGTCACTATTGGAACCGCTTATTCATGGTTTCGGCAGTTTGGACCTAACTTTGCAGCGGGTGAAATTGAGAGAAATTCATTTGATATTGCTGGTTTCGGAAGGATGGCATTTGCATATCCCCAATTTCTTGTTGATTTACTTCAAAATGGTAAAGTTGATTCTAACAGAGTTTGTATTGCATGTTCTAAATGTACAGAATTAATGCGGATGGGAAGCGTTACGGGATGCGTAATTCGAAACCGTGAATATTCAAAAATTTATCGGGAAGCGTATCGGAAGTATCAAAACAAAGAGAAAAATGAAAAATAATTAGAAATCGTTAGGAAAAGGGAATTTTTCATCTTTCACTTCGTTCTTATCTTCACGCTCAGGGACAAATGGATCGAGTTTACGAGCAAAAGTGATATATCCCGTGTGACCTATCATTCGAGAATTCGGTCGAGTTGCATTTGATTTCACTCGAATTTCTCGTTTCAGCAATTCATAAGTTTTTATGTCATGAAAATGACTTTCTTTCAATGCAGTATGGGTTTTAATCACTTGTTCAATTACCGGAGAAAATGAACAGACGACGCCAGAACTCTTTAAAAATCCATGTACTTTATCCATGGCTAACCAAGGAGTAGCGAGGTCGAGAACTACAACATCGACATTGGTGTGTTCCACGTCTGTCAATAAATCCCCCTTCTTTATGGTGACAAAATCTGCGACTCCAAGTTTCTTCATATTCTTTTTTGCTTGTTTTATTGCAGAATCCCGAACATCATAGGTGTGAATATGACCAGTTGGTTGAACATATTTTCCCAAAATTCCAGTTAATGAGCCAGATCCCGTCCCTGCTTCAACAACTATACTTCCTGGGCTGATTCCAGTATAAATGAGGATTAATCCAATATCTTCTGGATAAATGATCTGGGATGCTCGAGTCATATGTATAACAATATCAGATGGTAATGGTTTGAATAGGAAAAATTTGTGATTATAGGGTTTCGATAAAACTATAGAACCAAAATCTTTTCCAATAATGTCATCATAATCCAAGTATCCCCGATCCGTATGAAATTGCTTCCCAGATTCTACTTTGCGCAACCACTTTCGTTTCTTGTTATCAAACACTATATATACTAAATCATGGTCTTGGATTGTGTTACTACTTTCTTCCATATAGTGTTGTTATAACACCGAATTCCCAAAAAAGTACATCTTTTGGCAAGTTAGTCTTTACTAATATTCGAGAAAATTTTTATAAGATCCATTAAAAATACTACTAAGCACATTATCGGCTAAATCGGCTATTTTTATTGATAAGCATGAGTAAGAGAAATAATATTAACGTGAAGCAAATCAAGGACCAAATTTCTGTTCAAGTAAGTACCGAATTAGAGTCTATTGAAGATGTTGAAGAACTCAAAACGAAGAGAGATGAGTTAAATCAACAAACGAAGCGCTTAGGACAAGAGCGACGACAGTTAGAAGACGATTGGCGAACTAATCGGGAACGAGCTTTTGAATACAAAAGTAAGCGGGATGATTTGAATGGTACAATTCAGAACTTGAAAACCGAGAAAAAAGAGATATACAACAAACTTAGAGATCTGAAAAACGAATTAAAAACAGCGAAACTAGAAGAAGAAAACAGGCGCAAAACTGAGAGAAACAGAAAGGGTCCGACTTTGAAGAAAGTTGTGGGACAAATTCGTCATTTGGAACAGAAGATCATTACAGATAC
>JAEOTN010000342.1 GCA_016839865.1 Promethearchaeota archaeon
ACTATCCTTGCCAAGTTGGGAGTGCCTACTGGTTTACTGACAGTAATTGGAAATGATTCTGAATGGATGAAGGCGGAACTCGAGGAAATAGGAATTGATTCATCCACAGTTTTTACAAAAAATGTCCCTACACCCACGAGCACTGTGATTGAAGATACACAGTATACTAAAATCTTCACGGACAAGGGTTTGAAAGATAAAATGAATTTTGAAGGGATTGAATTCCCTGTTGATTTATTTGATAAATCAATGATAGTCTTCCTCACCCCAATGGCGAAAAAATACAAACATATACTGGAAGTAGCTGCTAACTCCGAAAAATTAACTGCTGTGACAATTGAGTTGCAAAAATTTTCCAATTTCGATGAAGTTGCAGAATTATTATCAGCCAAACCTGAAATACTGTTTGTCAACTTGGATGATGCTTTTGAAATCTGCAATTCAGATTTTGAAAAACCTTTTCCCTCTTTTGACGAATTCAAAGGAACTTTGGACAAAGATAAGAAACCGGAATACGAGTATCAGCTGAAAAAACTCATTAATGTTGATCTTTTCTTTGGTAAATTAGCAAATGTCCGGATTTATACTTCTGGAAAAATTGGTTCATGGATTAGGTTTGGGCCAATGAACTTGCTATACAGAGAACCTTTCAAAGTAGATGTGAAAACTAGAGTAGGCGCAGGAGATACTTTTGCAGCAGCATTTTTATCGAAACTTAACGAGAAAATGTCAAGCACCTTAGAATATCTCGGACAAACAAAAGATGAATTAGAATGGTTATTCAAGGTTTGTTTGCTCTTTGCAACTGGAGCTTCTGGTGCTCGTGTAAGTAGTGGAGAGTTTCCGGATACTGAAGCAATTCGAACTTTCCTAAAGGAAAAAATGGAATAGAATATATAATCTATTTTAAATTTCCCTCTATCTAACAAGATCATATGAGTGTTTTTGTTAAATCCGCCTTAACAGAGATCAGTGTTCGTAATAAAGAAATACGATGTATTTTTTATCCGACTACTGGTCGTTATACCATTATTTCTCCACAAGGTGAATTTAACAATATATTCCCACTTATTTTCGTTGAATGTAGATCAATTTCTATCTTAGAGGAACCAACTTCAAAAAACGGTCCAGAGTGGGATTTTACAAAGAAACACAAAGGATTAACACCATTTTTCCCTCAACCTATTCCAGCGGAAGAATTTTCAGAAGATATTGTACAATTAGAAGAATTTTCTGATCAAATTGATCAAGGATTAGTGGCAAAAATACCATTGAGATTTGAATCTGCCTTTTGTACGGGAGTTATTTCTGCATATCTATGTATTAAATTATATGATGGATTACGTGATGCAAAATTCACTACCATCTATCTTCAGATTGATAAATGGGATGGTTTTAAGCATGTTCCTCAAGTTCATTCACTTGTTCCATTGGCAGGTGATATGCTTTCTTCTTGGATCCAATATGATGAAAAACACATCAATCCAAAAAATATTACATTCTTCCACAACGGATACCAATCGTGGTCTCCTAATTCATTAGCGGAATACCAACATAATCTAAAGGTTTCTCCGATAAAGATTGGGCAAATTATATTTGAAAATAATGATACAATGATTAGGTGTCGGTATTTCTCTGAAATGTTCACTGCTATCACTGATAAACAATCTGGAAAAAGTGTGATTTTAGGATTTACTACGCATGAAAGACAGTTTAACCGCATCCATATGGATAGATTGAGAAATAAAGGGAAGATGAACTGTTTATTAGCAATTTCACAAGTTGATGGGATTCCAATCACTCTTTTAAAACCTAAACATGTAAAATCTGAAGAACTTTTGATATTTTTCACTGATAAAAGCAAAGGAGTTCAAGGATTAAACAAGTGGGCTGAGATTACAGGGAAACGGATGGAGAGCATTGTATATAATCCACCAGAAAATCCCAGATATGAGGGGGCTTTAGCAGGATACTGCTCTTGGTACTACTATTATACCAAAGTTACAGAAAGGGATATGGTCAAGAATCTGGATTTTTTCATGCAAAACAAAGGATATCCAATCAATTTGATTCAACTTGATGATGGATATCAAACAGAAGTAGGCGATTTTACTTCAATAAATAAGAAATTCCCTACAGGTATGAGGGCTCTTGTAGACACAATTCACGAGC
>JAEOTN010000058.1 GCA_016839865.1 Promethearchaeota archaeon
AATTTTTGAATGAAATGAACGTAAATTACCGTTCATGATCTTCTCAATTACTGTTCTCCTCATATTATTCAAGGTATAGAGGAGTTTATTTTTCTTAAAATTCGAAATGGGACAATTTTACTCATAGACATAAAAGATAAATCTGAAGTTAAGAAAAATTTATTAGATGCGAGCAATTTTTTTGATTTACTTTTTGTGGTTTTTCACACTAGTGCCGCGATAGTGTAGTTCGGTAAGCAAGAATGTAAGAAAATTTACATTCCTTCAATCGAGGACTGTCAAGGAAGTCTTCGGAAATCCGCAGATCTCCTTGGACCCGGGTTCGAATCCCGGTCGCGGCGCCATTTTCTTCTTAATTTTCCGAGACTTCATCCGAATCGTGGTTTTTATCAACGATTGCTTTTTCCATGTCTTTCAAAAATGAACTGCGTAATTTTCGGTTTCCCAGGATAAACATCAAAATAAAGGCTCCAAAAGAAACTACTAGTACAATAATAACCCCAACCGTATAATCAACAACAGATAATGTCAACAAATGAATTGCAGCACCTAAAAACAACCCCGTTATCAACCTAATTGTATCGTTGCTTGTACGCAGTAGGAGTTTTTGTGTGCCCCAATCAGCTAGCGCAGGAAGTGTAAAAACGATACAGAGAATGAACGCAACCGTTGGACTAATGATTTCTACATTGTTGTTGTATGCCAATAATACATAATCAATGAATACCATTAGTAAAATACCTGACACAGTCCCGGAACAACGTGTACAAACGAAAAAATGGTATCCACCAAAATCAAGCGGGATAGCGTGGTCTGCTTTTTCTTCATAATGGTGAGTAAAGAAGAATCTATATGCAATTCCTTCAGGGTTGGAAGCCCAACGCAACACACGATCTAATATGGCTATTAATATTGGTCCAAAGAACAAGAAAGTGACGATTTCAGAAAAGAAGAATTGTAATGTGTTGAATTGAAATGCAGTTCCTGAGGCTGTTTCCCAATTCATCCCCGGATTCCGAATCCACATAATCAAAAAGAATAATCCTAGGGAAGCTACTGCTACTCCCACCATAGTATAAAACACTCTCATTACTTTCATTTTTTTAAGAGTCTCTTCTTTATTAAATCGAAATAATCCTGCTGCTACCCCAACCAGCACAGCAAATAAGAGATATTCTATTTTGATGGATTTTATAGTAACAATTTGAAAAATAAGATCTCCTAATAGTGCCCCCATTCCTCCAGCGATAGGTCCAGCAATGTTGGAACTGATTACAAGGATTAAAAATCCCATAAGGAATTTCATACCATCTATTCTGTCACTGCCGTTCAACATAAGAAAATTTCCATATGCAGAATTCCACGAACCAAAGAAATAAAACACCATTATATACAAAATCCAAAAGATCATTCTCTTGATTTTTATACCTGTAGTAACATTGGTTTTAATGCGGGAACGTATGAATTTTTCATTCTCTACCTCATAATCTTCAACAAACTCATCATCAAAATCAATTGGTGGAAGATCTTCAGACATTGTACATCGCTTCTGTTTCGGAGACTAGTTCATTAACAGTTTCCTGGTATCCCTGGATTAAAATTTTATATAATATATCTCGACCCATAGGAAGGTTGATAATTGTTAAATCTTCTTTTATCCACTTTAAACCCTGTCCCATATATTCAAATTGTCCCGTTAGTGCTTTCAAGGTTTTATCTTTTGTTTTAAAAGTATTTTTCGCTAATTGTTCATAGGTTTGCATGTCATCCGAATCATTCTGTAAAAGGTCAATTAAGGGTTTTACTTGTTCTCGATAAACATCTTTAGTATTATTCACTAGTTTAGTGTAATTCCTATGCTTTTTTTTCAAGGTCTGATATGTTTGATCTGCTCTGAGATATGCTTGAAAATATCTCCCAATCGCAATTTCTAAAGAAATTCCTTCTAGTATTACATCTTTTGCTGCTTGAATGGATAGATCAATTTGTTTAAAGCTTCCCGACTCCATATCTTTACGTTTTACTTCGTTGAAAAAAAATTTGATAACTGGTTTTACAAGAGCATAAAGATTAGAAGACATTTCTTTATCAATAAACTTATTTCCCTTATCCAGAGAGATTTTGACCTGTTTTATCAGCCGTTTTCTAACCAATTCCGTATTTCGGTCAAGATATTTTGGTGTAGTCATAATGAGTCCCAATTGAGAGAATAGTTCAATAATAGTTGCACAGAACAAAAAGATTAAGATTATGGAACTTTGGATGTAGAAGTCCTATCAATAATAGTATTAGATTATAGACATAATTTTTTAATAATCCAATATTCACATGAGTAGTAGGAGTAAACATAGAGTGACAGAAACCATCATCAAACACACCATTTCAATATGTCCAGAATGCCAAAAAAACATTAAAGCACGAATCATCGAAGATGGAAAATTAGTTTTAATGCGAAAAACTTGTGAAGAACATGGAGATTTTGAAGATATTATTTCTAAAGACCCAGAATTATACCGATGGAAGCATTCTCTTGTGGATGATGTCCTTCATTCTCGCATGGATACAGCACCCACAAATATTGAGTTGGAAAAAGCCGCACATGAATGCCCAATGGATTGCGGATTATGTGTTCACCACAAATCTGCTGCTAATTTGATGATTGTGGATATTACTAACCGTTGTAATCTCAATTGTCCAATTTGTTATGCTAATGCTAATCATGCAGGTCATGTCGTCGAATACACTTACGAAGAGGTTGTTCGCATCATGGAACACTTCGTTAAACAAAAACCTTATTTTGCTCCAGTTGCTCAATTTTCAGGTGGAGAACCCACTCTTCATCCCGATATTGTAAAAATTATTAAAAAAGCTGCCGAATTACCATTCCAACACATTTTACTGAACACAAACGGGATTAGGATGGCAAAATCTCTCGATTTTTGCCGAGAACTTAAGGAAGCCTATCCAGATCTAGCTTTATACCTTTCATTTGATGGTGTGGAACCAGATACCTACAAAGCAATCCGCGGACATGATCTCAGCAAAGTAAAACAGAAAGTAATTGAAAATTGCCGTGAGGTTGGAATCACTGGAGTTCAATTAGTCATGACAATTTGTCGCGGGGAAAATGATCAAGAAGTAGAAAATGTGTTGAAATTTGCACGAGAAAACAACGATGTTGTATGTGGAATCGTTTTCCAACCGGTCTCTCTCTGTGGAAGAGTAACTATGGAAGATTTACGGAGATTAAGGTACACTAATAGTGATTTGACGGCCGAGATTGAACGTATTACTGACGGAGTTCTTAAACCCAAGGATTTCTATCCTCTAGGAGCCAGTAATAAACTCACCCAGTTACTTTCATGGTTTTCCGATAATCCTGGATGGGCAATATCAGCACACGATAGCTGTGGATTTGCTACTGTAGTGCAAATACAACCCGATGGGGGATGGAAACCTCTACGAGAATATTTAGATGTTGAGGGAATGTTAGAGTGGGCTGGTGAAGTTTGGGATATGGTAGAGAAAAGAGAAATCCCCAAACTGACTGAGTCCAGTTTATTTACCGCGTTTCATGATTTCGCAGAAAAATTTGGCTTCAAGAATTTCCTAGATACAGTAGGAGGATTTGCAGATGAAATCACTGATATTGCATATCGAAACTTAATGAAAGCATATTTCATTGCTGGAAATATGAAAAATATCCAAAAGTTCGAGTTGAAGAATATCCTGGATGATAAGTTTTACTTGAATATCGCGAAATTACTCGCTTATCCATCGTTGCAAACATCAAAAGATATGTTGTTAAATGGATTGCTCTTTATTGCTTCAATGCATTTCCAAGATGCGTATAATTTTGACATAGATCGAATTCAAAGATGTGTAGTTCATTATGGAGTATTAGATCCTGAGGACGAGAATCATGTATTGGAGATCCCATTCTGCTCTTTCAATACTCTTCATAGAGAAGGAATAGAGGAGAAATGGGCAAAAACACATAAGAAGAAATTGGATAAAACACCTAAACAACAAGCTACAGAAGTACAAAAATTAGTTAAAGAACTTTCATAAAATCTCCGATATAAGAGATATCTGGAAGTCAGTTAAGGAGATTGTAAGTTCGATATCATCTTCATCCGGACAGACTACCCGTATTTTCAAGTGGCTTTGAGTTTTTTCTATGATTTCGGGAAAATGACATGAACTGGATAATTTTTCAAAAATAAAATTCACATATTGTTCGGTGATCACATTCAAGGAACCATTAATTAGCTCTTGTCCTAATTCTGCAACTTTAAATCGAGTGAACTTCCCTTCCTTTTCCTTTACAATTAAGCCTGCGTCTTCTAAATGAGAAACATGGTAATAAATCGTATCGTGATGGACTTGTAGTTCTCTTGCAATCTCATTCTGGAAAGGTCTATCATTGTTTATGATGTATTGGAAGATTAATCGCGCATTCTCATTCTGGAGAAGCATAAAAATGCGCTCAATTTCCACGTTTCTGAGGTTGGTTGGAAAATATAGCCGTTTCCCATCAACTTTTTCGGTCCTTAGTAGTTTTTCTTCATTTAATTTTTTAAGGTGATAGATAATTGTGGCGGACGATGCCTTATCAGAGTAGTTTGCAACCTCGTTCATCAATTTGTAAAAATATGTGCCCGGATTTTCACAAATGATCTTGTAAATAGACCAACGAGTCGGATGTAATAAGAGCAAATTCTCTTTCGGTTTAGGCATAGGACCTCAAATTTTTTGATTTTTTATGCGAGGGGTGCAAGCAAAGTCATTTTTACTACATCTACAGTTTTAATTTCACTCAATGCAGTGCGTAATTCTTCGATAACTAGTCCTTCTCGATGTTCAAAAACACCTTCCCAGTAACACAATTCTGTATTCAGACAAACTCCTGTCGTAAAAAGAGTTTTTAATTGAAATTTACTCAGAACTTTTGGTAATTCAGGGAAAAATGCATCAGTTAATTGAGAACCCTTTTGGATGTCTATCCTTGCATAGATTCCCGTATTGGCATTTGTTGGAAACATTACGACTTTTTTACCTCCTTTTGGGAGAATTACTACAACATTCTGACCTTGTGCTAAGAGTATTTTTTTCATTTCTTCCGGGAATTTCAGGCTTTTTTCGATGCTCATTAAAATAGCTAGGGTTTCGATTTCAGACACTTTTTCACTCATTCTCCATTCAATAGCTTATTGGAATTATTCACACACATCTATTAAAAACCTTATATTTCGGTTCGTTTTATGTAAGAAAATAATAATAGGACAAGTTAGGATATAGATCATAAGTAGAGCGAATGCAAATCTAAGTGTTCCTTTTTAAGGTGATAACCATGCGATATATGTTCAAAATACTGACTCTCGGATCGAGTAACTTGAGTCTACAAATGATTAAAAGTGGAAAATTGGAGCACCAATTCCAAGATCACGAAATTTCCAGATGGAACAAGGAATTTAATGTAGGTACAGACAAAGCCGTAATAGAATTAGATGTTGTACTTAGTTCTACAATAGATTTTGATAGTATTATCCCAACGTCTGACGGTATCTTATACTTCATAGATCCAAATGATATTCAGCAATTTGAGTTATTTGAAATTATAATTGACATCATCCAGAATTTAGGAAGAACTGTTCCCATAATTGTTGTGTTTTACACGCGGAAGGGATTGATAGGAATTCCTTCAAATTTCCTATTAGAGTACATATGGGAGAATTATCTCATTGAAGCCTTTGTATTTGACTTCTATTCCAAAAATACGTTCTATGAAGTGTTGGAATGCCTTTCCGAAGCAATGATCACAGGAAATATTCCAATTAACGTTGAAACAGCTTGGATGCGGATTCCCTATTTTATGCAGAAAATAAATAGGTTGCTTGTGGATGAGAAATACAAAGAAGCGGGTAATCTAACAGAAATTCTGAGCAATATGAAAAAGAAATTTGAGAAACAAGATTATTATATTAACGCAGAACAGGCTGCATGGTTGTATTATAAGGCAGGTGAATACCTACCTGCTTCAACAGTATTGCAAGGTATTAGTGATTATGCAGATAAATTTATCCGGATCTATGTTGAAAATATGATCCATCAAGGTAGTCGTCTGTATAACATGAAACGTTTTCATTCTGCTGCAGAAAAATTCGAAAAAGGATTCGTGTATGCTTCTATTGAATTAAATGACGCGGAACTTGCAGATAATGCTCTAAAATTAGCAATTACTACCTGGATTACTTCAACTGAATTTCAAAATGCCTACCAGTTATTGGAAAAATTGGATTTTGAAGAACAGAAAGTCCTAATGGGACAATTAACTCCAAGCATTGCAAAAGCGGTAGACTGGTTGATTGATGGTAAAAAATACGATATTGTTAAAGCACAATTATATCTTACAATAGATAGGCTCCAAAGAATGGGCTTATTCGATGAGATTAAGATTTTAGGAGAAAAATTAGTGACTGTTCTCAAAATCCTAATTAATCAATATATTGAAGAAAATGATCCCCATTCTGCAAACCTTCATATGGACGAATTATTCAACATATGGGAAACATTTCATATAGAACGCG
>JAEOTN010000343.1 GCA_016839865.1 Promethearchaeota archaeon
ATATAAAATACAAATGATCTTTCGTCTAAATGATCAATTGCATAATTCTTGTCAAAAGCTCGTGTTAAAACATGAAAACTAATGACTCCAATCATGGCTAGACCTCGTAATACGTCTAACGAAATATATCGTTTCATTTTTTCAGACATGCCTCTGAATTCGTTACTCAACTATATAAAAATTTTCGATATATCGGTTTGATATTCTTTGAATAATTAGTAATAATGCTATTGAACAATATTACGGAGTATCGAAAAGATTCATCCATCTTTTTTCGTTAATTATGTAAATCATGTAATTTCCTTAATTTCTAAAAATATCCTCAGGAAAATCATGATGAGATTGAATTTACGTTAAAATTTCTTTAACAGAGCACTTATATATCTAAAATATATTCTTTTTAAAAATTTGGAAGAAATAATTAGCAAGATTCATTTTTTCAGACTTTGATCTTTTAGTAAACACTTTATTTGAAAAAATATTGCCCCATTTAAGTAAAATATAACTATATTCATCCAATCTTACTTAACAGACAATTTTGACTATTAAACCATCAAGATTTAAGTAGATATACCGATTATATATGAACAATGATTTAAGTGAAAAATCATTAATTGAAAAAAAAAATACTGGATGATTATTTATGGCAAAAGGCGGTAAAATATTAGCATTAATAGGTGGAATTTTAGTACTCATAGGAACATATGCTTTATCATTATTCCGAGCAGGACCGGGCGTCCATGTTTATGGAATTCAAGGAATCTTAAACATCACAACTATTTGGAGTGGTGGTGTATGGGGGATTGTAGCAGCTGTTGGTTATTGTTTGTATTTATTAGCATTCTTGTTTATTTTAATTGGTATTAAAGTACGAGCATTAGCCTTCATTGGTGCATTATTCCCAATTGCTGCAACAGCCTTTGTATTCTTAGGTGGAGTTTGGGGAGTCCCACTAACTTACTTAGCAGGATTTCAAGGTGGAGCGGCTTTATGGACCTATATTCCATTATCATTCGATGCTTTGTTATTTATGGGCTCTGTTGATTTAGGAACATGGGTTGTTGGCGTTGGTGGATTATTAGCTTTAGTTAGTGCTTTTATCTCACGAGACGACTACTAAATAAAAATTAATTTTCTTATTTCTTTTTCCTTTAATTTTGTTTTCTAATGAGTGAAATCTTTATCTTTATGTAACATATTTTAAAATTCAAGCAAATTGAAGAAGAGTGAACAAGGATTTAAATTTCTGATTCATCTTAATTATTGTATCCTTAATTGAGGTAAAACAAAAATGGTACAAACAAGTAAATTATTGGCTTTAATAGGAACTATTTTATCGATTTTGGGTTGGTTTTTCTTCCCGTTGTACGTATACACAAATACAGTGTATGGCATTGGAGCTTTGTTAAGTTTAGGAACAGCTTTTAGTACTGCATTTAGTTTGATTCATTATGTGTTAATAATAGTTTTTCTAATCTTTATCTTAGCATGTTTGGTTCAAATTGTTGGAATACCCAATGGAATTGCTGCAATAGTAGGAGGTGGGATCACGTTCTTAGTTAGCGTATTTATAATCTTGGGCGCATTTGGTATTTTACCAGTTTTCACTGATGGTATCGGATTCTTAATGGATCACGTAGATTGGATTCCAGGAATCATCCCTATTCCACTTGAGCTTCCAGGTGCAGGATTGGGTACTTATATTGCAGCTGTCGGTGGAGCTTTATCTTTAGCTAGTGGATTTTTACCACGAGAATAAAATATCTTTATCTATTTCTTCTCTTTTTTCAAAACTATTACGACCATATATTCTTAGGTTTAGATAGCTTTTTGGAATATTATTATTAGGAGAAGGTGTAAAACATGGATACTGGTCGTTGGTTATCTATAATTGGTGGTATTATCACATTCGCCGGCACATGGTGGTTATCTCTTTTTGTCATCGCTGGGACAAATTTCGTCTCAGCCATACCCGGAATACTTCAGTTTAGCAATATTGTGAGTGGAGGAGCTGCCCTTTTGGGAGTTGATCAATGGGTAATATATTTACTTCTAGTAGGATATTCATTCTTTTTACTCTCTTTCATTGCTCAATTACTGGGAGGAAAAAGTAGGATTGCTGCTTTCATTGGATCTTTAATTCCATTGACTTTAGGAGTGATGTTGATGATTTATTCATTAACTGGTGGAACTACCTTAGTTATTATTACGAATATAATGTCTTTATTCTCAGGACCAGAATTGGTTGGGGGGTGGATCCCATTCACATATACAATAGGATCGCAATTTGAGTCAATAGGGACTTATGCAATTATATTTGGTTCTTTCTTAGCCTTCATCTCTTCCTTTATTCGACGTCACGATGAATATTAAGATTAAAATTTAGTTTTTTGAAATTTCTTTTTTTTTTGTAAATCATACGCTTCGATAATTAGTTTTTCTAGAGATTTTCTTTCTGTGTTTAAATCTTTAACCTGTACGAAGCGTAATCTAGCTCCACTTCCATGTAATAAATGGTCTGGATCTTCTAATAACACTCCCTCAAAAAAGAATAGTTTAACATGATTTTGCATAGGCTTTATTGCAACAATACTACGAGGAACACCATATGTAATCCATTTCATACCGATATGAACTTTTTCCACAGCTTTTGGGATTATTTTTAGAATGAGAACGCGCAAATTCACAGAAAGTTTTCTCGTTTTTTCAGCAAATTGCTCTAAATATTTACCGAATTCTCGTTTTTGTGACATTTGCTGTTTTCTATTTGACTTTTAAGTTTAAATCATTTTCTATATCCACATTTTATCCAAAGCTATCCATTGCAAGCTTGAGATTATGCATTGCTTTTTTGATGATACTTCTGGGCAACCCCAAACTTAATCGTTGAAATCCAATCCCATCGTCTCCAAAGAATTTTCCATCCACCGTAATTATTCTTGCTTCATCTAATATAAACTGGAAGACTTTATCGTCTGGGATTCCAGTATTTCTGAAATCAAGCCAAACTGTAGGTGTCCCCTCTCTTTCGATTACATTAATCTTTGGAGTTAATTCAGAGATAAAATCTCTCATGAAAATGAAATTTTCATCCAAGTATTGTTTAAGTAAACTTACATATCCTTCACATTCATTGTATGCTGCGATTAATGCGGTAATTGCGAACACATTTGGAGCATAAACAAACTTCTTGTTTGTAATTCGATAAAAATTATCACGAATCTCTGGATTTTTGATATGGTAATTCGAAATTTTCATTCCAGAGAGGTTAAATGTTTTTGTAGGAGCAGTAAGTGTAATTATATTATTCGCAATCTCTTCAGAAACCAAGGCAATTGGGGTGTAGGGGCGATCTACATTTGTTAATTCACTATGAATAGCATCTGATACAATTAAAACATCATAATTTAAACACAATTCTCCCAGTTTCTTCAATTCTTCCTCTTTCCAAACCCTTCCTATAGGATTATGAGGATTTACAAAAGCGAGAAGTTTTACATTGTGAGTCTCCAATGTACGTTCCAATAATTCAAAATCGATGAAATATGAGCGATTTTCAAGATGGAGGGGATTAGTAACCAGTTTTCGATTATATTCTTTCACCCCCTCAAAGAAGGGTAGATAGATGGGTGTGAATATAAGTACTTCTTCTCCTGGATGGGTAAAATGGTGAATAATTTGACGATAGCTATGTATTATCCCAATTCCCGCTAGTAATTCCTCCTTCTCATATGTGATACCATGTTGGGTCCTAAACCAATTTATTACTGATTCATAATACTCGTCTTTAACCAGAGTATATCCATAAATAGGATGTTCTGCACGCTTTTTTATGGCTTCAACTACTGGTTTTGGGCACTCAAAATCCAATTCTGCATGGTTGAAAGGAAGCAAATCAGTTCGGTTAAATCTCTCCCTCATATAGTCTGGATCCCACTTGATTGTGGAAGTTTTCGTTCTATCAATTACTTTATCAAACTGAGATAAGCTGAAGGACATAGGGGTGACAACTAATGATTATTTTAAAGTTTTTGTTAACATCCCCGCGGATGAAGAAATATTGTTGTTTTAATAAGTCTCCTTTATTTGGAAAGATTGCTTTGTAATACACAATGAAATTCAGTCCATCCTTCACGGACACACAAGAGGTATTAAAATGGTTAGTTACAAAGAACTAGGTCTTAACAATACTGTAAAGATATTTGAAAAAGCCATGTCAGCTACACCAGGTTACGCCATACCTGGTTATAACTTTAATAATATGGAACAATTACAAGCTATAATTCGGGCTTGTGTTCAATCCGAATCACCGGTAATCTTGCAGGTATCTAAAGGTGCTCGTCAATATGCTAATGAAACCTTATTACAGTATATGGCTCAAGGCGCTGCAGAATACGCCAAAGAGCTCCATCCTGAAGGAAAACAAATTCCCATAACTCTTCATCTTGATCATGGTGGGGATTTTGAAATCTGTAAATCTTGTATAGATAATGGATTTTCCTCCGTAATGTACGATGGCAGTTCTCTACCATATGAAGAAAATATTAAGATATCTCAACATGTCGTGGAATATGCCCATTCGCGCAACGATTATATATCTGTAGAATGTGAACTGGGAGTATTAGCAGGTGTAGAAGATGAAGTTTCTTCTGAAGTGACACACTATACAAAACCTGAAGAAGTCATCGATTTCAAAGAGCGAACGGGTTGTGATAGCTTGGCAATTTCGATCGGAACTTCTCATGGAGCAAATAAATTCACTCCTGCTCAGTGTACTAGAGCTCCAGATGGTACATTGGTACCTCCTCCATTAAGATTCGATATTTTAGAAGCAATTGAAAAACAATTACCGGGATTTCCAATAGTATTGCATGGATCTTCATCAGTTCCACAGAATTTTGTCAAAATTATTAACGACAATGGCGGTGCTTTGAAAGATGCGGTTGGAATTCCAGAAGACCAACTACGTAAAGCTGCACAGCGTAATGTATGTAAAATCAATATTGATTCTGATGGACGTTTAGCAGTTACTGCTGTTGTTCGAAAAATTTTTGCTGAAAAACCAGCAGAATTCGATCCTCGTAAATATTTGGGTCCTGCTCGAGATGCACTAGCAGAACTTTATGCTAGAAAGAACAGAGAGGTCCTCGGTTCTGCAGGACATGCTTTTGATTAATCTTTTTTACTTTTTTGTTCATATTTCTCTTCAGATGCTAGAGGGAGGAATTAAATTATTTCGGGTCTAGTTTTTGAACATGTCATCCATCACAATTGAACATCAAACTGTTTTTTTTACTAGTTCAGAGAAGATGGATGAATTGGAAGATAATTATATTGATGTCATTATTACTTCTCCTCCCTATAATCGCGGAAAACATTATTCAGATGGACAAAATTCAGAAGTATATGATGATAATTTACCAGAATCCGATTATTTGGCATTTTTAGAGAGAGTGTGGAGAGAGTGTTATCGCGTTGCATCAAAGAATTGTTTGTTTTTCTTGAATATAGGAGATTCCGCTGTGGATCAAGGAATTTCGGAAAAAGTAGCTAAGTCTGCTGTTTCAGCAGGTTGGATTCGAATTCAAGATATAGTCTGGGTGAAATCTATCTATGGGAGGGGGCATTATACTCCCACTGGTGGTTCAAGACGATTCAACAACATCTGGGAGCACATTTACTTGTTTGTAAAAGACAAAAAGTCGTATCAATTAGATACAAAGGCAGTTGGAATCCCTTATGCTGATAAATCCAATATTGGGCGGTATGGAGATACAGATTTGCGGGACCCCGGAAATGTATTTCACATCGAGTACGAAAAAACAACAGGACATTCGATTAAGAAAGGTCATGATGCTCCATTTCCTATTGGTCTACCATATACATGTATAAAGGCAGTTCCAGATGCAAAAACTGTTTTAGATCCGTTTCTCGGAACGGGAACAACATTAGCTGCTGCTTCATGCTTAAATAAGAAAGGATTCGGATATGAGAAATATCCTCGACAAGATCTAATCAATCAAACAATAGTATCTGGAAAGAATTATACTCCTAAACCTATCATATTGCTTCCCCATTACGAACTGACCATTAAGAAATTAGTTGAGGTTCTCCAAAACTTTGAAATTGACATCACAATTAAGTCGAAAAAGGACGTTTTGGAATATGAAATTGTCCGTGACACTCTCAAAAAGATGGGTATAAAATCAAAAATTGTCGATAAATTGAAATAAGAAATTATATATCTCTATTCCTTAACTGGATCTTCAACTTGATGTAATTTGAACACTTTTGCTTGAACTGGAATAATTTCATCAACTGGAAATGATACAAACACATGTTTTTCTGAAGAACCAATTTGACTTGATTCTACTGATTTACCTACTGCTAGCAATGTATCTATCTTGAAAGTCGTGTAGAATCCTGATTTATTCTGAATAATTACTTTATCCCCAAGGGATAGATTTCCTGAAGTGATCTCCACCGTGGCTAAGGAATCATCATGGGAATATTCAGTAATTAATCCTAACATTTTTCGTTTCCAAAATGATGTATTTCCTTTAGCTTGTAATTCTATATCATTTTGGTTCGGAATTGAAAAATAAAATCCCACATGAAATCCCCGGTTGTATATTATACTAAGTCTTTTCATCCATTTTCCTTTTAAGAGGTCTGAATAAGTGCCATCTGATACAGATTGGATCGCTTCACGATAGCATGCAGTAGTTTCAGAAATATATAAGGGATCCCGCATACGACCTTCTATTTTAAACGCTGAGATTTCAGCATCAATTAAAGTATCTATATGTTCGATCATACAGAGGTCTTTTGCATTGAAGAACCTACCAGTTGCTGGTTCATAATCCAGAATTTCTCCATCTTCACCAGTAAATGTGTAAAACCTACGACATTGATGCGCACATTTACCACGATTAGCACTATATGATTTTCCCATCATTTCTGCACTAAGATAACATCTCCCACTAACTGCAGTACACATAGCTCCATGAACAAAACATTCTACTGGTAATGCCATGTTTGCAATTATTTCTTTGATCTGGTGTAAGTTTAATTCCCGTGCTAGATTAATCCGTGACGCACCCATAGATTCAAAGTATTTTGCACTCAAAATGTTAGATATATTCATTTGTGTAGAAATATGAAAATCCAAACCAATTTCCTTGGCAAGATGTATTGAAGAAAAATCATAGACAATTACAGAATCGACTTCATTGGTATACGCTTTTTCTAAAATCTCTTGCAAATCATGGATTTCATCATTGTATACTACTATATTAGTACAAAGGTACAATCTATCTCCATGATCATGAACTTGTTTGCTAAGTCGTGGAAGATCTTCCAATCTAAAATTTCCAGCCCTAGCTCTCATAGAGAATTTCGAATCTATTCCAAAATAGACTGAATCTGCATTATCTAAAACCTTTAGTTTAGGGGACAAGGTTTTCCAATCATTTAAGGGTGCAAGCAGTTCAGGAGTCTTTAACATTGTATATAACTAGAAAAAATGGATCAATATTGTAGTTTATGAAAAAAGAATGAAAGCATGTCCTTTCAGAAATAAGTGGAGAATAACCAAAATAGAAAATATCCAAAGACACCTACTAATCCGATTTTAATACTCCATTTGAGTATCCATTTGATTCCTTTCCATACTATAGGTTCATTTCTAGGTCGTCTGGTTCTCTTATCCGGAAGAATTGGAAACTCATCGTGAGGTTCGAGTTGATACCAATATGCTGTAGAATCCCACGAATCTGATAATCGATGATTATCGTGACCCCGCTCTATCGTAACTAAAATCTCCTTTTCAAATGAAATTGGATCTGGGATGTGGTAGCGATAATAGGTGATTTTTCCAATCCAAAATGGACCCCCTTCCTTTATAATTCCATGATAAGGTGCATTGTATTCCTTTCTTGGTCCATATGCCGTATTTATATAATCTTCTGTCCCTGTCCCATACAATGTCGGCTCCCCTCCAATATCTTCATCAATAAAAATCATATCATCCCCTTCTCCAGGCCAATTTTGGAGCATCAAGCGAGGTCTATTGTCAATGTTGAGATGGCATCCTACATACTGGCCCTTACCTTTTGCATGTAGAATTTTATGGTTTAATTCATATCCTCCATTTTCTCGAGTATTTTTTCCCGCTAAGACTTGCCAACCCATTCTAGAGAATCTTTTTCCAGTATCTCTGTCCTTTTTCTGGTCTTTTCCTTTCTTAGACATACGGAATTGTGCATGAAAATATCCTACTGGAATTTCAGGATCATTTGGAAACACATCGTATTTTTCATAATCTATATAATAATACAAGTTGAATTTCTTGGATAATTTGGACTCGATTTCGATTTTCGCATGCTGTTTAAATGGCATTGGCCACCAGCAATTGAATCCTCTTCCTCCTCGAGGGCTCATTTGAAGGGGAGTGGACACAAAATTCTTAGTTTCCCCATGCCCCATTCCAAAAAAATCACCAATTGGTACTTCTACACTAGGATTTTTCTCGTCATCCCAATACATACGAATAATCACATTTCGTCTCCAGTACTGTCCCGAACCGATAGCCATCATTGTCATCCAAATATGCTTAATACAACCGGGTCCATCAACATCAAAAATGACTTTCCGCTCATTAGGTTGAATTTCAAACCAATCAGAATTTCCACCTGTCGTATCGTAGGAAGAAACTCGTTTTCTCTTAAAATTCCTCAATTTTGCAATGTTTGCTAAATCTGAACCAATTTTCATAGTCACAAATATGACTCAGCTTGTATAAATACGTATTCTGAAGGGTAAATTATAGAGGATGAGCATCTTCATCAAATGCTTGTATTTCAATGATGTATCCTGTTGGGTCGTAATAAAACGCATTATATATTTTAAAAGTAGAATTATAGGCAGGAGGTTTTTTGCATGGCACATGTAAAGAATCTAATCGGGAATCCCATTCATTAACTTCCTCTTTAGTGTCTACTACTAAAGTGAGACAAATACGTTCAGGGTTTTCTATCTGTTCGGTATAATGGTCACAAAATCCCCAGTAACTACCACCTATCTTAAATAAAATACATCTCTTTTGCTCTAGTGCTACTTGTAATTGCAGTTTCTCTTCATAAAAAGGACGAATCTCTTCTAAAGATCGACACGGTAGAAATGTTATAGGATAGGAAAATTTTTTTGGCATAAGTATCACTCTACTAAACTAACAATTTAATTGCTTCTTCTAAACCGTCAATGGATAAGTCAAACATGGGAAAAATTTTCTCAATTACACCCCTCGTATATGGTTTCCAACCCGCAATAATCTCCGGATTCAACCAAACACTTTTCTTAAACTTTTCTTTGATACGGTTAAGCCAAACAACTCCAGGGGTGTAAGTCTCTTCCCAAATGTGGATACTGCCGTAGATATGGCTCAGTTCTGAGGGAGCCATAGCCCCGTCCCCAATCAGAATTACGCGGAACTCAGGATCTAGCTTTTTTATAACTTCAGCAGTTAATTCACTAGCTTCAAGCTCAATATCCTTGTAGAGTTTAGTATAAGGCACATTGTGGAAATAATAATACTTGAATTCTCTGAAATGAGTTGATTTATGGGCTGCTGAGAATAAACGAGAAACTAATTCAGCAAACGGATCCATTGAACCCCCTACATCCATGAGTAATAATACTTTTAGATTGTTTTTCTTCTCTTTACGGAACACTAAATCAATTTCCCCAAATTGTTTGCATGTCTTATCAATGGTTTCATCAAGATCTAATTCTTCTCGATTACTCTCTCGGGTGAGGTTTCGTAACTTCTTTAGAGCAACTTGATAAGACCGTATATCTAAGATACGATCCGAGCGATAGTTTCGAAACTTTCGTTTTTGGGCAATCTTAGTTGCTAAACGCATCCCTCCATACCCTCCGATTCGAATCCCTCCAGGATGTCTTCCTCCCGCCCCAAATGGTGATGTTCCTCTAGTACCTACCATATGTTGCCCCTCCTTATGAGGTTCATCACCCTGTTCTTCTACTCTTTTTCGGAGTTCTTCCTTCAGTTTCTCAATATCAACAGAATACAGTCTTTCATAAAATTCTCTAGGAATTTGTAATTTGAGCCTTTCTAATTCTGCTTCAAGCGCTTTAACTAAATCTTCAGGTATTTCTAAAGAAATCTCTTTGTCCTTAAAGTATTTTGCAAACGCTTGGTCGTACGTATCATAGAATTTCTCGTCTTTTATCAATAAGGCTCGTGCAACATAGTAAAACTCCATTGAGGTTTTTATCAACTTCTTATCTAAGGCTTCCATCAAAGCTAGATATTCTTTGATGGAAACTGGAACTTTCATGTCTCGCAGGAGGAAATAAAAATCTATGAACACGTTTTTTACCATCTATATGATTTTATGAAATTCCTTTGAATTTTGTTAAATATTCCATATCTTGTTCTTTTTTGATTAAAGTACCCAAAAATGGGAATCCTTTTTGTTTTAAGTCCTCTTCAGAAATACCAGATTTCAGGAGCACCAAAATCCAATCTATGAGCTCGGAGGTGGACGGTTTCTTTTTCAGTTGATTATAATCCCGTAACTCATAAAATTTCTCTAGGACCGCTTTCAAGATGTTTTCTTCGATATCTGGGTAGTGTACCTTCACGATATCTCCCATAAGCTCTTCATCAGGAAACTCAATGAAGTGGAATACACACCGTCTTAGAAACGCATCTGGTAACTCTTTCTCATTATTTGAGGTGATGATCACTACTGGACGATGCTTTGCCTTAACTAACTTCTGTAATTCGGGAATATAGAACTCCATAACATCCAGTTCTTGAAGTAGGTCATTTGGGAATTCGACATCGGCTTTGTCAATCTCGTCAATTAGTAGGACAACTTGCTTCTCTGAAGTGAAGGCATCACCCAATTGACCTAACACAATATAATCTTCGACTTTATCAACATCTCGAGTTTTTGATCCAAACCGCGAATCATTTAATCGTTGAATAGTGTCATAGACATAGCTACCATCTATGGCTTTCGTAGTAGATTTAATATTCCATGTGATTAGTTCCATTCCCAAGGAATCGGCTATTGATTTTGCCAGTAGTGTTTTTCCGGTTCCTGGTTCTCCTTTAACAAGAAGAGGTCGTTGGAGTGCAATTGCAACATTCACAATGTTTTGAAGTGAATCCCCCGCGATGTAATCAGATGATCCACCATACTTTTCAAAACCCATACACAGCTCATTGACTCTAAAATAAAATAGTTTATCTTACTATTTTGGAATAAAAAAATAAATGGAATGAAATATCTCTTACAAAAGCTCCAACAAGGTTTAATCTCCAATTAATCGAATTGATTTCTCGGTTCTGAATGCATTTCCTGTTTTCATAACCCAATACTCAAATCCGAATTTAAATTTCGCCTTAGACCAACCCCATATCGTTAGTAGCCAAAATCCTAATGAAACAATTACAAAAATTACGATTTGCCACCAAGTCACCATAAAGGAATCTACCAATCCCCATCCTACAGTTCCCGGAGTACTAAATAAGTGGTGGAATCCCGTGGCAATTGCGGTGTTAATTGGACCATCAAGTAGATACAAAGTTAGAGTTACATTGCCCATTTTTCTGAAGAATGTAGTTTTTCGCAAGAAGTTTGCTCTTTTCTCAGCAGTACCATACTCTACTTTCTTTACAAAAGCCAATAAAATCAAGGACATTAAGAATAGTGAGAAATAAAGCCATACTCTTGGTAATACTGTATAATCGAACAAGGCACCAAGAATATCATCCGATGTAAATGCAAGGATGCTTGCAGTGATGAGAAATCCTCCTAAAAACACAAAAATTATTGGCACAAAGATTTTTTTAAAGAATTTGTATCCTACTTTCATCGATAATAGATATCCAGCCAATGCCCCAAATATAGAATACACACCTAACGGGAAGAAAGATACCTGACCCCCAAAAAACCATTTTAAAATATATCCCAAGAAATATTTCCAACCTCCCTGCACATACAACCTTTCCACTAGATTCAGCTCAATTACAATGTAATCGGATATTGGATTGGCTAAACCTGCAAATAGGAATCCCAACGTCAACAAAACAATTACATTGCGTTTTATCTTCTTATATCCTTCTTTACGAAAGAGGAAAGCAAATATGATTGCTATCATGAATCCGGCAAAAGCAATTGCGGGAAGTGTGCTAATAGCATATAATTTCTCAGGATCGGGCCAAGCAAATTGACCTAATTCCAAAAGTTTGCCTAAAATAGATCTGTTTAAACCTGTAGGCTCTAGTCCCGGAAAACCTATAGGGGGATAGATGTTATCTGTAGTTCTGTATAACAAAGTTGAGCGAAATGGATCAAATAATATCATGAATAATCCACTTACAACTAATGGAATAACTGTTTTTCGATATTTCACTCCTTTCACAAGCCGTCTTTTCATGTTATAGACGTTTGCTACACCAGAAATATATGGGAAGCCTCCTGCCCATGTTGCTAAAATTACCAACGGTGAAAGAGAAGCGACAACCGCAGCGGGAACCGTATCTAATGCAATTCCTTCAGAGTACCATACACCATAAATCAACGTATGAAGAATTAGCAACAGAAAGATGCCCAATCCTCTTGCGAAATCTATGGAAATAATTCTATTATAGGTATCAGTTTTATCAGATCTTTCAACTGTATCTTGACTCATAGTTAACACTTTGACGATTTTGTAGATAGTTTTTTTGTTATGATTTCAACGAATTCATTTAATAAAGTTTCGTGTAGAGTTACATGGATTTTAAAAGAATCTAATATTTTACCATTTATGACCGAGGAACAACTCCAAGATCGAGCTATGAAATATTGGTTAGATACACCTGATGCGAATTGTGCACAAACTACTGCATGTTCACTTTTAGAACACTATGGACATGATGATGTAAGTAAAATATTACGTCAGGTCTACCGTGTATACGGAGGTGGTTTATCTTGGAGGTTAGTCTGTGGTACTATTACTGGAAGCGTGGGTGCATTGAGCTATCTGGCCTCGCAAAATAATTTACCTAAGGATGAAATTGAAGTAATTGTAAAAGAGTTCTTAGGTCAAATGGAAGAGAAATTTGGAGACCTAAATTGTAAAAACCTTATGAGTAAATGGTATGTTGAGGGAGAAATTGATTTTGAATTACCGGGAAGACACGAAAAATGTACTGATTTGGTAAAAACCGCTACCCTAACTTCTGAGAAGTTGATTAAGAAATATAAAATGAAATGAACTTATTTTTTCAAATAGTC
>JAEOTN010000344.1 GCA_016839865.1 Promethearchaeota archaeon
GATGAATATGGGGATACTCTTTGGACGAAGACTTTTGGAGGCGATAGTAGTGATGTGGGGAAGTGTATACAGATCACGAATGATGGTGGATACATAATTTTAGGCACTACAAAATCATATGGTGCTGGAGGAAAAGATATTTGGTTAATAAAAACTGATTCGAACGGTATTATACAATGGACAAAAACATTTGGTGACACAACTGACGAAACAGGAAATTATGTCATTCAAAATAGTGACTATGGATATTTAATAGTTGGAGGGATTGGACAATACGATCAGGGAACAATGCAGGGAACAATGGTAAAAACAAACTCAATTGGTAACACTGTTTGGTCAAAAACAGATTCACAATTTGTGGGTATAAGTGTATGTGAGGTAAGTGATGGTTTTATTGTTGCCAGTGACTCTTTGTGGGAAGATGTATTTTTGCTAAAAACAAATTTTAGTGGAGATACACTCTGGACAAACTGTTTACTCAGGGGTATAATTTGCATGGGTTCTTGTGATGCTTCAACCTCTTCTATAACAACAACCAATAACGGGAACTATCTTGTTGGAGCTAAAAGGCATATTTACACACCTGGTGATCCTGAGACATACGATGGATATGTTATACTCTGTGATACGGATGGTGATTCTTTATGGAAAATAAATGTGGTACTCCCCCCCGAATGGTCAAGTGTAAAATTAGAATCCGTCATTCAAACTAGTGATGGTTGCTATCTTGCCGCAGGGGGATATGAAGGGGGATATGGAGAAGATACCTCAAATATATTTTTAGCAAAAATATCGGCATCCGATCCGATTACGGGCTACAAAAAGCTCCATAATATGATCACCCAAACCTTCTCCCTCTCCCAAAACTACCCCAATCCCTTCAACCCGAGTACAACTATTGAGTTTAACCTGCCGAAGACGAGTGAAGTAACACTGAAGATCTTCAACATCCTTGGAGAGGAAGTAGCAACGCTGGTGTCTGATAGACTGTCTGCTGGCTCATACTCATATGAGTGGGATGCTTCAGGTATGGCAGGTGGAGTATACCTGTATAGGTTGGAGGCAAGTGATTTTGTAGAGACTAGGAAGATGGTGGTTATGAGGTGAGTTGAGACCACAGAGCTGGTTTTCACTCGTTGATATTACATCCTCTGTTATATTAATAGTTGGCTCTTTCGTATTTTTAATATTCCATGCCCCTTTCCCTTTGACAAATCCTCAAAATTTAGTATATTATAGTGATGTAATATTGAACCATATCTCTTCACGAGGGAGTGGAGATATTTACATTTCGAGTTATTGCTGTATTGATTGAATTTCTTTCCCCCATACTGGATTATAGTTTCCCCCAAAAGGCATAACTGATATTCTTAATTGTCTATATTTTCTGGTTTTTTTTAGATTAAAATTAATCTGGGGGCGTTTTATGAGAACGAAATTACTCGTTTCTTACCTTTTAATCATTTTCTTTTCATCTATACTTATAGCTGGTGATGTAATTTCTATAAAGTCAATTCTGGATAATCCACAAAAATTTGACGGTAAAATTGTAACTATCCAGGGCGAAGTTGTAAAATTAAAATCAAAGGTTAGTAAAAAGGGAAATCCCTACTTCACTTTCAAACTTGATGATGGAGAAGCAAATATAACCGTTTTTTCATTTGGGAAATCCAATATTGAAAATGATGACAAAGTCAAGGTTACTGGAATATTCAATGCTGTTAAACGGGTGGGGAAATACACTTTTTATAATGAAATTGATGCCACAGGGGGAATTATAAAAGAAATTAAATGAAGCTTCTAAAATCAATCAATAATATCTAGGAAATCTTTTGATGACAATTATTGAGAATGATTTCACCAAGCAAAATCAAGTTCCAAATAATGAATTGTTAAAATCAAGAACTCATGAAGAGGGTATCCAGAAGAAAAAATCAAAATCAATAAAACTCTTGTTATTAATATTGACTTTGATCGTGATATTATTCTGCATGATTTACTTTGGTTTAAACTATTATAAACAATATAAATTGAGATTCCTAAAAGAAGCCGAGGTAAAACTAAATATTGATGATAGAGAAGGAGCAGTTACAGCATTAAAATCTCACATTTTGAATAATCCAAAAGATTTTGATGTACAGCTGAAATTATCTACTTTAATGGTTGAAACTGGATTAACAGAATCTGCCGTAAGAGTATTAGAAAGGTTGATTAGTAATTGGGAGGTTAGAGCAAACAATGAAGACCTATATTATCAAGCTATACTTAAGTTGTGTAATATTATTAATGATAGTTGTAAAGTTATTGAAGAAAGAGCAAGGATTCATGGTATAAATGAAGAATATCAATTAGCAATAAAAAAAATAGATAAGGCAATAGAATTATACAGAGGAAATCCCATCTTCAGTTTCATCCATATCAATCGCATGGATACTTTAAAATTTTCAACCTTAAATCTTCGAAATTCTATCACTTTGTTAGATTATGAAAGTGTCATCGCTGAAAAAGCTAAATTTGCATGGCTTATGGGAGATATAGAAAGTATAGATTTAATAATTGAGTATTCAGGAAGATTTATAACTACTCTAAGTACTAATTATGATCCGAAAAGAGTTAGGAGAATTCTAAGCTATAAGATAGAAGAATCTGCAGCAGAAAAATTCGACAAGAGCAAATGGAAAGAAGCCAAAGAAGCATACAGTTATGCAAAGGAACAGAGGTTAATAGCCTTAGATAATGTATATGATGAAGAAACTTGTAGGATTCAGTATAATGAGGCAATCTCGGAATATAATCGAGGTAATTATTGGAAGGCAATTTCTCTTTTAAAAGAATTAAAACAAAAAGATTCAAATTATCTTAAATCAGATACAGATAAAATATTGAGTCAATCTCAAAAAAATATTAAGTGGAATGAATATGATAAGATTGCTAAAGATGCCAATGACATGTTTGACGACAAAGATTGGATAGGTGCTGTTGCCGGGTACCTAAAATTAGCTGATCACTTGATTTCAAGTGGTTATTCAAAATCAAGTGAAGTAGTTTGTGAAGCCTACTATAATGTTGCGATGGCTTACTATAATGATAAACAATACAGGAAAGCGAGAGATATCCTTAAAGCAATAACTGAGAATAATTCAAATTATGAAAATTTCAGAATTAATGAAATGATAAGAAAATTAGATGAGTTAGTTAAATATTATTAACTATTATACTATTAGCTTTTTAATAACTATGCGAAAACTCCTTCTCCATTTTGGTTCCAATCAACTAGAAAAAGGAACATATAACATTATTGTAAAAGTAACTGATATAACCTCACTAAAAGAGTTAGAAAATGTTTTAATATATCTTGGTCAAAAAGGCTTCGAAATTTTATCAGCTAATTGTAATAGGGTAGAAGCCAAATTCTCTCACAATAATTTTATCTGCTGGGTACTTGTACCGTGAACTAATTGAGGACGGCTGGGAGAATATGGAAAAAATGAAAATTGAAATCAATATATCCGGGATGGAGAAATTTCTATCTGAATAATCTTTCTATTTGCTCTTGCTTCTCCTTGACAAATCCTCAAAATTTAGTATATTATAGTGATGTAATATTGAACCATATCTCTTCACGAGGGAGTGGAGATATATTAATGTACATTTAGTATTGTATCGCTTCATTTTACTGACAGTATTCTGTATTCGAGTTTCCCCCACATATTGGATACTTAATAGCCTGAATTGGCTATAGCTCTATGATAGGCTTATTTTTATATATTTGATTTTTTTCTCTATACAAATGAGACCATTAATAAAAATGGAAAATTCGGGGATGAATTAATTTTAATCTAATGTGAACAATTCTTCACGTTTTGTGAAATTATGTTGATTGATATTGTCTAAATAATATTAAGAAATTCAAAATATATTAGGATTATAGTTTTGTATAAATTCCTTCAAAGTATTGGTATAAGAATTGCGATAGTTTTATTAATAAATGTATATAAATTATGAGATGTGATGGAATTCAGAAAATAAAATGTAATGAGAAAAGGAGTTGAAACAAAAAACAAATCTCAGGAATTTAGTTTAGAGAGAGTTAAAGAAGTTAACTTTTTAGAGCAAGGATAAAAAGTTATGGAATTCTCCCAAAATGACATTTTAAAAGCAATTCAAACCATCGAGAACAATCCTGATTTGAGGATCGGAAGAGAATCTACTGATTATGATCTGATTTACCATGGAATGGCATATCCCCCCATTTTAGTTCTCTCAGAAACCAACAAAATAAGAGGCAAGGGAGAACTCACCCTTCGAGATTTCAATAATAACACAATGATTGCTTTCAAGTATTTAAGGGATACTGGTTTTCAAGTTGTAAAGAAACAACGTCCAGATGATGTTAATAAGGGTATTCAAGAGCAGTATGCGTTTTTAAAGGAATGGTCAATAGAACGTTTAGAGAACATGAATCTCGAACAATACACGAATCTGGATCGAGATACTGCATTTGTTTACTGGTTAGAGAGTAAGACTCAACACACTGGGAGTATTTTTGGAGGTAGTGCCTACAAATTTGGAATATTCAGACGAGCGGATACTTTAAGGAAAGTTGATGAGGGAGTTTCCCTTTCAGATGGAACATATGGCTGGTACCGCTATTTGGGTAATGAGAGAGAAGAGGTTTGGCGTAAAGTGAAACAAAATATTGTGCAAATTGTCAAACTTTCAGCTGATGGTAATTTCTCCCAAATTGATAATGTGGAAATGGGACCGGTAGTAAAATGGAAAATTGCTTTCCTCTATAATCCCGAGAATCTTATTCCAATTTATAAACCTGAAATGCTTCAAATTGCAGCTAATTCTTTTGGATTAAAAAAATCTGATAAAACCAGTGTGAGTGAATTACAAAATTTCTTGATGAAACAAAAGCCAGAGGATGTGACTACGCTTGAATTTGCCCAAAAACTTTGGACAAAATTCAATACTGGTAATTTTTACTATGTAATTGATAGTTTTCTAAAACAAGCTCAGACTGATGACCTGACAAAGAAGGATTATCCAAAGACTTTTAAGGGTTTGAATGTTAAGGTAAGTTTTGGGGCAGGCAATATAGCTCACATACCTTGGGTAGCACTACTTGATGATAAAAATGCAGTGACCGAAGGTATATATCCCGTATACCTGTTCTATAGAAGTCAAAATATTTTGATACTCGCTTATGGGGTTAGTGAAACTAATCCACCACCAATGAACTGGAACGAATCGGAAAGATTGCAAACCGTCCAAGACTGGTTTATGAAACATGTTGATTCAAAGCCAGAACGCTATGGTTCTTCCTATGTTAAAAGTGTTTATAATACAGAAGAAGAGATTGATGCAGTAAAGCTTCAAGATGATCTTGATGAATTAATTGAAGAATACCATGCTACTCTTAAATTGAAAAAATCCGATGCAATTGAAAAACCTATTGAGACTATTTCACGAAAATATTGGCTTATCGCTCCAGGAGAAGGAGCATATATGTGGGGGGATTTTCAAAAAAATTCAATCGGTGGATTGGGCTGGGATGATATAGGTGACCTGCAGCAGTTCAAATCAAAAGAAGATATACGAAAATTATTATTAGATCTTTATGTGAGTGATGGTACCTCTAAGAGCAATGATGCTCTCGCTCTTTGGGAATTTTGTAATGAAATGCAAATAGGAGATATCGTAATCCCTAAAAAGGGTATAAAAACTTACCTAGGCTTTGGAATTGTGGAATCAGATTATATTTATGATCCAAATCGTACTGAGTACTATCATATTCGAAAGGTTAGCTGGAAAAAAGTTGGTGAATGGCAGGAAGAAGCTCACCATATTGTGCAAAAGACACTAACAAATGTAACCCAATATGATACTTATATCGAACGACTAATTCGTCTGATAGGTATTGAACAACAAGAGGAATTTCAAAAGGATAAAAATTATTGGTGGCTGAATGCCAATCCAAAGTATTGGAAAATTGAAGATTTCGAGGTTGGGCAAGAACAGACATATACATCTTTAAATGAGAAGGGGAATAAGAGAAATAAATATGAATATTTCCAAAAGGTAAAACCAGGTGATCTCATGATAGGATATCAAACCAGCCCCATCAAAAAGGTCTTGGCTATAATGGAGGTTTCGAATGGTTTGCATCTTGATGAAGATGATGGAAAAGAAAAAATATCCTTTAACGTTCAGAGATTCCTTCCAAATCCAATATCATGGGAAAGCCTAACCAAACTGAAAGAATTAAAGGATTGTGAGGTGCTCAAGAATATTCAGGGAAGTCTTTTTAAATTGACAAAAGAAGAATTTCTCTCAATAACAGATCTCGAGGTTGTTGATATTGAAGCTATAGAAGAATATGAAAAAGACCGTGCTTTAAAAGAATTATTCATGGAAGAGAGTCAATTGGATAAAATAATTTCAGCCCTCGAATATAAGAAGAATATAATACTTCAGGGACCACCTGGAACCGGAAAAACATTTATTGCAAAACGCCTTGCATATCTAATGATGGGAATGAAAGATGACCCCAAAATTGAGACTGTACAATTTCATCAATCCTACTCGTATGAAGACTTTATTCAAGGATATCGTCCAACAGATGATGGTGCATTTAAACTTGCTAATGGAGTGTTCTATAAATTTTGTAAACGTGCTTCAAGCGATCCCGAGAACAAATACTTTTTTATCATTGATGAAATTAATCGGGGAAATTTAAGTAAGATTTTTGGAGAATTGATGTTGCTGATTGAATACGATAAAAGAGGCGAAGAATATTCTGTAGTTTTAACATATTCGGCTGATACAATTGCCAGTAGATTCTCTATACCAGAGAATCTCTACATGATTGGAACAATGAATACTGCAGATAGATCCTTAGCAATAGTAGATTATGCTTTACGAAGAAGGTTTGCCTTTATTGACATTTTGCCGATTTTTAATAATAAATTTAGAAATCATCTGATCGATCGTGGAGTGGATGAAGGACTGGTTGAGAAAATTCAAAGAAAAATAAGTGCTCTTAATTCTGTCATAAAGGATGATCCCAATCTCGGAAAGGGATTTCAAATTGGGCATAGCTTCTTCTGCAATATCCCATCATCGGTTGTGGATGAGACATGGTATGAAGCCATAATTTCCCAGGAAATAGCACCATTATTAGAAGAATATTGGTTTGATAATGAAGATCGTGTAAAAAGCCAAGTTGATAATTTATTATTCTGATGAATATTCCAATTCAAAACATCTATTACCTTCTCTCCTATGCCTGGAACAAATTGCAGGAGAGGGATATTGTAAAAGTCTCTGCAGATGATTATGAATATCTTCCAGATTTATTTACACGTGTTTTGATCAATGGTTGTAACCATCTTTTCAAGATGGGACTCGATCGAAATTATGTAAATGTGGAGATGCAATATGCTGGCATCAAGGGAAGGATCCTGATTGAAGAGTGTCTGAAGAAAAACTTATTTCGGCAGGGAAAAGTAGTATGCTCTTTTGATAATTTTTCGCATGATATCTTGCATAATCAAATTATAAAGACAACATTAAGAATTATTACAAAGATCAAAGGTCTTGATACTACTCTTTTCAGAGAAGCATTGGAAACATACTGGCGATTCAATGATGTCTCTGAAATTAATTTGGACTTAAAACATTTTCAATTAGTCAAAATTCATAGGAACAATTACTTCTATGATTTTCTCATCCGGATTTGCAAGCTGATATACATGAATGCCGTTTTAGATGAAAGGTCA
>JAEOTN010000345.1 GCA_016839865.1 Promethearchaeota archaeon
ACCACTGGGGAATAAATTATACGAGTGAAATTTGGAGCAATTAACTCTCCTGTTTCTGAAAGCTGACTCCATTTTGCATTCAAAATTGGTACCCAAATATTTGATGCTGGAGACCAGATGGTTGGTTTGATTTCTTCATTCAGTAATGAGATAAGCATATCTCCAGAACCATAGGGTTGCATATCAATGGTGAGGGGTTTTAGACTCGAGTCCAAAGCCATTTTTTCCTCCCAGTACTCAGCAAATAATATGGATGCTTCCGACATCCATGAAGCTTTTTCACTGGAATACACTACGGTAAAGGGGATATGATTATCTGAGCTTTCTGCAAAAATCAATCTGCCTAGGAGACCACCCGAAACAAATCCAAGGAGTATCCAAACTAACACAGTGGATGCAGTTAGTTTATTTCTCAGATATTTTTTTTTTATTTTTCTAGGTTTAGATTCTTGATTCCTTAAGAATGCTGAATCAATGAATTTCTTAAATTTAGAATTTTTCACTCAGTTCACCCTACAACATTGTTGATATATCCGTTTGCCCATGCAAAAATAATTCCAATGGCAAAAGCAGCGAAAAATATACTTCCTATGATAATTCTTCTTTTGAGTTTATCGGTCAAGTGTTTTACCACCTATCTTTTCGCAGTTTTTAGAACTTCGATATAATCTCCTACATCTTCTACCTTATCTGTAATGGATTCAATCATATCAACTAAATTTGAGATTTGAATCGCAACAAATTGATTGAATGGTGGATCTTTCATTTTTGTTAATTCATCATAAATTTCTGATTGAATTATATCACTTTTGTGTTCTAAAACTTGGATTTTTTCGCACAACGATAAAATCTCTTCAGTATCTGCATCTTGAAACCGTTTCCAAATGGTTGTTAACACTTTAGTTGCTTGAATGCCTTGATCAATGGATTCTAGCATTTTGTCATAAATTGAATCTCCTAATGACATCATATATTCAGGTGGAATACCTGACATTCGTCGGGATGCACCATTTGTCATATTCGCTATTTTATCCATTCGTTTAACTAAATGAGTCAAATCCTCTCGTATTTGTGAACTTAACTCAGATTTAGAAATTTGCATTAATAAATCTCTTCGAATTCCATCAGCCTCTCGTTCCAAATCATCTACTCTACGAAAGATATCTAAAGCTAAATCTGGATTTTTTTCTTTGACAAAAATATTGAATCCACGCTCAAATTCTACTAATGTTTCTAGAACTTTTCTTAGGTGGGTTTCAGCACCTTCCATAATATTGGCAGAATTCCTATCTCTAAACCATAATTTCAAGCTCATCTATAATGCACCTATATTTGGTATGATATTTCAAGTCCGTTTAATGTTTTTCATTTATTTACATATGTCTAGCATTGAACATAAATGAAAACATGATAACGAAATCTTTCTATTAATTATCCATTTCCGAACAATTCAAGGTTTGTCGTTAAAGAAGAAATTGTTATTTCCTCGTTATCAAAAAGGGATAAATAAAAAAATTAAATAAAATACACCTGATAACGCTGCTGCTATTGGGAAAGTCACAATCCATGCCCTGATCATACTTTTTAATGACTTCCAATTCGGTTTTTCATTTTTTACAATACCGCTTCCGATAATTGCAAAAATTAATACATGAGAAGCAGAAATAGGAAGTCTCAACAATGTACAACCTAAGATAACTATTCCATTTGCAAATTCAATAGCAATGGCGTCACTTGGTCGCATTTCGATTAAAGAACTTCCCACATTCTTGATAACATTACGACCAACAAAAACTAGACCTATTCCTATCATTATTCCAGTTAAAATCAGTAAGATAAATGACCATGTGTCTGAAATTTGACCTTCTAATAAATTGAAATAAATTCCTGTAGCATTGGCAGAATCATTACCACCTCTACTAAATTCAGTTACTGAAATGAAAAGAAGAAGAAAATATTGAAGAAATCTTTCATTTTTTTCGATTTCCTCAAATCCTATCTTTCCGTCTCGTCGATATTTTCTTCTAATCAGTTTCTGAAGAATGAATTGGAAGAATGCTGCCACGAAAAATCCCAAAATTGGGGATATTACCCACCCTATAGCTACAGTCCCTAATTTCCCCCAATTTATAGAATTAATAAAATCATTGCCAGGGATGAAAGACCAAACCAGAGCAACACCAATCACTGCTCCCACGACAGAATGAGTTGTAGAAATTGGAGCACCGAGCTTAGATGCTCCTACTAACCAAATACTGGTACTTAATATGATTGCTAGCACCATTTTGTAATCATAAACTAAATGATCAGTATTGAAAAGGTTAGAACCAATATTTTCACCTACCCTATCTGATAGAACAATACAACCAATGCACGCGAGAATTCCTCCCCAAATGACTGACTTGTTCAATGTGAGAGTTCCACTTCCAACAACGGAAGCCATTGTTTCATCGTTCGATCCGATTCCGAATGCAAGTAGCAGTGTTGCCACGATAATAACAATAATAATTGGATTCAGGGCCATGATTTTTCTCTCAATCAAAATGTGGAGTACTTAGCAATTAATCCATATATATAATCGGCGAAATGTTCCATTCCGTTCGAAACTGTTGTTAAGTTGTTTACAAGCTCTGCATAATAACGGAAATCGTAATGAGGGGGTTTGAGAGTGTATAATGCTTTTAGAAATTCCATTTCTCTACTTCGAACATTATGACGAGCTTCATTCAATTTAATGCATGTTTCGATAGATTCATCAAAATCATCAAAAAATTGGTTTACTAGTACCTTAGTCATAGTTCCCATTTTCGAAATCGTTGCACTTATTGCTTTCAAATGGGCTCCTAATTCTCGAACAACGTCCTCTGGGCTATAAACTAAAAGATCATGAGCAATCTGTTTTGCTTTCCCCACCATTCGATCTAATGATGTAACAATTTTCATCCTATCTGGTCTGGAAAAGACCATGGATTCAGATCCAAAAATTCGGGTAATAATATCGTCTCTTAAATGGTCTTGTTCATCTTCAATTTCAATTACTAAGTTAGCATATTTTTCTTTTGTTCCTGAATCGTTTTCAACAAAACCATCGATACTTTTTGCCATATTATCCATTGCTTTTTCGAGTAAACAAGCGTCTTGGAGAAATAGGGCTTTTAGTTTTCCTTTTCTCTCCTTCTTCTTTCCATTTTTATAGTTTGAAATCTTACCCAATAAAAACACCTCACAATTTTAGTATGTATCGGTAGGAACTCATATAAAGAAAATTGTAAAACATTAGTTACCCTCTAATAATGTTTTGTCCTATTTTGTCGCTTTTTCGCGATATTATTCGAGAAAATGATTGATGAAGTGGAATGGAGTAAATAGAGAAAAATGTTAGAATACTATCTAATGTGTTTCCTTTTATGCAATGAATATTATTTTGAAAATTGTTAACGGACGTTAACAAAAATCATGGTATTTCAAATGAATTATCTTCGTGTGTCTGCGGAGAAAAATTCTACGTACATCCGAAATACGTTTAGGATCAAAATGCTTTTATTCTCTATCAGTTAGTTATTTCCTTAATTATCTGGTCAAATAAGCACAGATAAAAATATATAAGTGGAATAACTCACTACAATGTAAGTAATAAGATACTAAACTTTCGTGTAAATCCGGAGTTAAATAAAATGGCACTCTCAACAAAATCTTTCAATAAGATACTATCAAAAATTATCAAGAGCGAATCAGGAATCAAAAAGGTCCTACTTGTTGATAGAACTGGATTAACTATTGCGCATGTAAGTAAATTTTCTTATTACCCCGTAGACGTCGATGGAATTGGTGCTATTGCCTCAGCTGTTTTCTGTGCTTCAGAAGAACAGGGACGTAATTTGGAACTAGGAGAGTTATCCATCGTAACCAGTGAATTTACATCCGGTAAGATCTTCGCTGCAAGTTGTGGCAAAGGAGTATTATGCTTAATTTCCGACCCTGATATCAATTTAGGTCTTATTCGATTAGTTATGAAAAGATCAGGAGAAGAACTTAAAACGATTCTCGATGAATTCTTGTCAGAAG
>JAEOTN010000346.1 GCA_016839865.1 Promethearchaeota archaeon
AATAACAAAGCAGCACTAGCTCCGGAACAATATGCAGGAAATAGTTGACGGAATTTATTTTCTCCCGCAAAATCCCAGATGCTGTATTGTAAAGGTATTGGATTGGAAGAGATCTTTGGATCCGTTACAGTTACCGTCTTAACTTCGAATTCTACCCCAATAGTACTTTGAGTATCTGAGTCAAACCGATCATCAACTGCTCTCCGAATTAAGCTTGTTTTTCCAACGCCTTTTGACCCACCGATAACAATTTTTAATTTAATCATAATGCCTATCCGCCCCTCTTCTGAAATAATGAACCCGTATAAATCAGGAATGGAAAATAATTTTGGGTTTAATATTTAGAACATTGGACCATTTAGCTGTATTAATTATGAATTGTCTGTTTTATATTTAATTTTTCCTTTCCATTATTGGTTTTACCAATTATCAGACAAAAATCATTAAGGGATTACTATCCTAAAATCTAGTGGTTCATCGACTTACAATCAAAAATACTAGGGGACTAGGCGAGTTAGATATGGAGAGTTCAGTTCGGATCCCGGGCACAAGCTGGAACATGAAAATCTATCAATTGGAGGATTCATATAGTGGAGCTACCATCATTGTTGAATTCATCAAGGGAATTCATGTTATCCATCAGTTTATCCTTGAAAAAGAGGGGTCATTAGAGGAGATAATGAGACAATTCTTGGAAAGAGAGAATTTATCAATCCCAAATAATCGATTACAAAATTTTATTAATTTACATAGTGGTCAAATTTATCAATTTAAAGCTAAAAAACCAAAACGGAAGAAAACTACTATCAAGTCGATGATGAACCTGACCGAGATGAAGGATAAGAAAATCATCATGATGGGATTATCAGGATCAGGCAAAACCGCAATGTATAATGTAGTATTTGAACATAAAAAATGGTGGGACTTAAAAGCAATCACCCCAACTGAGGGGATTCAACAACATGAGCAAACTGTCAATTCCTTAAAGGATTTTAAGCTCTATATTATGGATTTTGCGGGAAAACCTCATGATTTTAAACAGTATGTCAATGATGCTCCAGAATTATTTCCTACTACTTCTGCATTGGTTTATGTTATTGATGCATCTGATCCGGAATCCCTTCATGACTCTGTTAATAAATTCGCATGGGCAGCTAGCCAAATGGCTCTATATGCCCCTGAAGGAAAAATTTTCTGTTTACTACATAAAACTGATTTAGCTACTCGAGTTGATGATTTTCAAGGAATGTCTGATTTTGTTGAAAATAGTATCAATGGTGCAAAACTCTCAGTGCAAGTTATTCCTACAACAGTTCGAAACAATACAATTTTTCATGCTTGGGAACAAATCTTTAAAAGCTTAATCCCAAAGAGTAAAAGTTTGAATATTCTTGCTCAAACCCTAAAAGAGAAAATGGGTTTGTATAATTTAGTTGTTTTAGAAAAAAGAACGGGTTTTGCTATTTGTGCATCCTCCAGTTTATTTGATAGTGAAGTGTTAGTGGGTACTTTCAACAAGGTCTGGCAACAATTGGGAGGACTAGCAGATGATCTTGAGTTAGCAGGTTTACAAAAAATCACATGTTCGCTGGGAAATGGATATTTATTTTTAGAAGAATTTGCGGAAAACTTAATTATTGTATTGATAAGCCCGAAAATTGAATTGATTGATGAGCACAAGGAATCTTTGGACAGGTTTAAGGACGAAATTATCAAAGCAGTTCTGTAATTCATCAATTTTTTTTATAGTGTACCATTATAGTATCCATGAAGAAGGACCTTATTCTTGTTCTGGATTTTGGTGGTCAATACACTCATTTAATTAGTCGTCGAGTAAGAGATTTGGGAGTGTATTCAGAAATACAACCGTTTAATGCCCCATTGACAAAAATTAAAGATTTGTCGGACCTTAAAGGGGTAATTCTTTCAGGTGGACCATCGAGTGTGTATGATCCTAATGCTCCTCACATGGAAAAAGAACTACTTGATTATTTCACCTCAAATCAAATTCCTGTTTTAGGTTTATGCTACGGTCATCAATTAATTGCCCAAATGCTAGGTGGTGTTGTAAAGAATGAGGATAATAAGGAATTTGGTAAAACAAATCTAACTGTATCAAATTCAATACACATTTTAAATGGTTTAGAAATGGAGGAAATTGTATGGATGTCTCATGGAGACCAAGTTGATTCCTTACCACAAGGTTTCCAAATCTATGCAAATACGAATAACTGTCCTATTGCAGCATATGGTAATTTCGATAGCAAGGTATACGGATTACAATTTCACCCAGAAGTAGTTCATACGCAATCTGGAAATACTATTCTCTCAAATTTTCTTTTTACGATATGTGAAACTTCGAAGAGTTGGAAAATGGAAGATTGGTCAACTCAATCAATAATTGAAATTCAAAATGAAGTAAAAGACGAAAGTGTGTTATTAGGATTATCCGGGGGAGTAGATTCTTCAGTAACTGCAAGACTTCTTCAAAAAGCTATCGGAAATAGAGTTCATCCAGTGTTTGTAAATAATGGTCTGCTTAGAGAAAATGAGGAACATGAAATCGTTCACACTTTTGAAAATCAACTGAAATTCACAAATTTTCACTATGTAAATGCTAGTAAATTATTCTTAGATCGATTGAAAGGTGTGACTGATCCCGAAGAGAAACGGAAAATCATCGCTACTACTTTTATCGAAGTATTTGATCAAAAAGCTGCAGAATTAAAGAATGATTTTCCAAACATTACGTATCTTGCTCAAGGGACAATCTATCCCGATCGCGTTGAGAGTTCTGCAACTTCTGCTGCTAGTAGTAAAATTAAGTCCCACCATAATGTAATTTTACCTGAAAATATGCAATTAAAAGTGATAGAACCTCTTCAAGATTTATATAAAGACGAAGTACGAAGAATTGGCAAGAATTTGTTACCTGATTACTTAGTAAAAAGGCAACCTTTTCCCGGTCCTGGATTAGCAGTGCGATGCATAGGGGAAATCACAGAGGAGAAATTATCAGTTTTGAAGAAAGCGGATCTTATTATTAGAGAGGAAATCGAAAAAGTTCCAGGACTTCAAGAGACTTTATGGCAATACTTTGGTGTATTTCTGCCTGTCAAAACAGTGGGAGTAATGGGGGATGCCAGAACCTATGAATCTGTCTGTGTTGTGAGAGTGGTGCAATCTGTTGATGCAATGACCGCGAATTTTGCAAAAATGGATTGGAATGTATTAGAATCAATATCTTCACGAATCATCAATGAAGTTAGGGGAATTAATCGAGTTGTTTATGATATCAGTAATAAACCCCCCAGTACCATCGAATTCGAGTAATTACACTATTTTTCTTATTCTTTATATTTTAGCTTAAGCTAAGTTTAATAGCAGTTCTATAATTATATCACATGGCTTTTCTTAAGAGGAAAAGCGAATTCGAGGATCATCATGGAAGAAGTATGGACAGCCCTCTTATTGACAACAATTGCTGGATTGTCAACAACAATAGGTGCATTTTTGGGCGTAATTAACCGAAAACCAAGTCCACGATTTGTTTCGTTCATCCTAGCAATTTCTGGAGGTGTTATGATTTTCCTCTCATTCATTGAGATGTTTATTCCTGCTTGGCAAGTAGAAGGAAGGGGTTATGCGTTAATTTTTCTTGGGGTTGGATTGGGAATTGGATTTTTGTTTGACATTATCCTACCTGAGGAAAAAAATGTCCATGAACATATTTTTAACGGCACTTTGATGAAAGATGTTGAAGAAGGAAAAGAAAAAACATCTAAACCTCGAGGAAGAGGTTTTCATAAACATGGTAAAAGATTTATCCGTCACAAACACGGACTACGGAGAAAACGACGAAGAAATCCTGAATGCAAACAAATGTATTGCGTAGATGAACAGAAGTTCATGAAACTAGGTATTTTAACGGTTTTAGCATTATTTTTGCATAATTTACCTGAAGGGTTAGCAACATTCTCTGCTACTTTGCTGGATCCAACCCTTGGGATCAAATTAGCTGTTGCAACAGCAATGCATAATATCCCTGAAGGAATCAGCGTAGCAATTCCTATTTATTTAGCTACGGGAAATAAAAAGAAAGCAGTAATGTATGCGTTTGTGAGTGGGTTGGCAGAACCAGTGGGCGGATTAATAGCTTACGGTATATTATTACCATTTTTGTCTGGACCAGCGGGTGTAATGGTTCTCAATTTTATGCTAGCGCTAACTGCAGGCATTATGATTTACATTACGGTTGATGTACTAATCCCAACATCTAAATTGATTGAGCACAAACACACAATGATAATAGGTTTTACGTTAGGGATGTTAATAATTGGGGTTACGATTATTTTCATTTAGAGATTAAGCAAAATCAAGCTAGCAGCCATTACAAGCATTCCTACTATTATGCCAATTATTGTTAGATGTCCCTTCTTGTCGTACCGCTGTGCTGTTGGTAGGATTTCGTCGAGTGAGATGTACACCATTACTCCTGCAATAAATCCTAACATGCCACCAATTATTGAATCAGTTAAAAATGAAAACAAAATTAAATATCCAATTGCAGCACCCACTGGTTCAGCAACTCCAGACAAAAATGAATACCAAAACGCTTTTTTCTTGTTTCCTGTTGCGTAAAAGATAGGAATTGATACGGAAATTCCCTCTGGAATGTTGTGAATAGCAATTGCTATAGCTAAAACAACTCCAAGTTTAGAATCTTGTAATGCTGCTCCGAATGTCGCGATTCCCTCAGGGAAATTGTGAATGGCAATTGCTAAGGCAGTTACAACCCCAGTTTTCATTAATCCCTTCTTTGCGGATTCAGTGATTCCTGATTTTGAGGTCTTATCATCGGAGTCAACATTGTTTTTTTCCTGTTCTTCCTCCATCACAACAACGATATGATGAGGATTGTGATCTACCTCAGGGATAACTTGATCTAAAAGAAACATAAATGCAACACCGATAAAAAACACAAAAACTCCCCAA
>JAEOTN010000059.1 GCA_016839865.1 Promethearchaeota archaeon
AATCTATTGAACTGATGGAGAGAGCGGGAAATTCACGAAAAGTGGAAAATTACACTAAAGAATTAACAAAAACAACTGAAAAGTTAGCACAGCAGATTAATGATGAAGCAGATAGTCTATATCGCTCTAAAAAATTCGAAGAAGCTGTAGATTTATATTTTAAATCTATTGAAATGATGTCCAGAGTAGCAAAAGATAAGAAAATTAAGAATTTTAAGAACGAATTAAGTGATGCTCTGATTAAGTTAGCAGAACAATTACTAAAACAAGCTGAATCTAAAATCAAACAAGGGAATGACGAAGAGGCTTTGGACTTAATTGATGAAGCGATTACAAGAGTAAAAATGACTTATGATGATTCTGCAATTAAAAAAATCCAAGAACGATCCCACAAAGTATATGAACGAATCGCAGGCGCTGTAAATAATAAAGGGGATGCAGCTTTTAAGAAGAAAGAATGGGCTAAAGCAATCGAATTATATAATAAATCCGTACGTTTGATTAAGAAATCTAAAAACGCAAAAAAAATGAATAATTATCAACTTGAACTCAAAAAAGCTTTCGCCCAAAATGCTGCAGAAATCAACAAAGAAGGAGATAAACTCTATAAAGCAGGAAATTATGAACAAGCAATTGAAATTTATAGCCAAAGTGTCGAAGCTGCTAAATCTGCTAATAATGAAAAACAGATGGCTAATTTTAAAGCAGAATTAGAAAAAGCATTTGAGAAATATGCTCAACAAGTAAATTCAGCTGGAGATAAATTCTACAAAGAGAAAAAGTACAAAGAAGCTGTGACTCAATATGTTCGCTCAATTCAGTTAGCAGAAGAAGCAAAAAAGCAAAAATTAGTAGAAAATTTCACGAAAGAATTACGATCAGCTTATGAAAAGTGGTCTCAGGCATTATCTAAAGAAGCAAATGATTTCATAAAGAAAGATAATTACGAAATTGCAGTGGAAAAACTTGCTGCAGCTATTGAGAAAATGGAAATCACGGGTGATAACCGTAAAGTAGAGAAATCTAGAGAACAGCTTAATGAATGTTATGAGAAATGGGCTCAGAATGAGAATTCTGAAGGAGACATTGCTTTTAAGATGAAAGACTATGAGAAAGCCTACAAACTTTATGAAGAATCAGTCCAACTGGCTAATTTAGCAAAGAATCCAAAATTAGTAAAGAAATATCGTAAAGAGAGAGATCGTGCTATGCGCAAAATGTAGATGCTCTACTTTATTTTTCTTCAATTTTATGTGAAATAATCCCGTTTCCGATAAGGATATCGATTAATACAATTGCAGTAAGTGCTTCAATCACCGGAATAACTCGCGGTACAATGCAAGGATCGTGTTTTCCACTAAATTCTACTATGACTGGTTTTAATTCATTCAGATCCACTGTTTTTTGGGGTTTTCCAATAGTTGAAGTTGGTTTTACAGCACATGTAAATATCAAGGGCATCCCTGTTGATAATCCTCCAATTATTCCTCCTGCATTGTTGGATAATGTTTTGATCTTTCCTTCAACCACTGTATACGAATCATTATGCTCAGAACCTCGAAGGTTTGTTGCAGCAAATCCCTTACCAAATTCGATTCCACGTATCCCTGGGATCGCAAATATGGCAGCAGAAAGCCTACTCTCTATTGACCCAAATACCATACCTCCCACACCTGCTGGTAAATTTTCCGTTATGCACCTAACCGTTCCTCCTACGGAATCTTTATTAGATTTTGCATCTAAAATTAGTTTCTTTGCTTCCTTTGCTTTCTGCAAATCTACCATACCTGTGGAATCTGATAAGTTTTCAATATCCGAAACTTTATACTCAAGATCATCGTTGATTTCTCCGATAGATCTTGCATAAGCAGCAATTTTGATTCCATGCTGGGATAAGAGTTTTTTTGCAATCGCTCCTGCCATAACAAAACTTGCAGTAATCCTACCTGAAAAACGTCCTCCACCATTAAGATCAACCCATTTTCCATATCTAGCTAGTGCTGGAAAATCTGCATGTGAGGGTCGTGGTGTAGCTTTGTTTTTTTCGTAGGTTTTAGAATCAAAGTTGAAGTTTTTAATAATGACAGTGATGGGTGCGCCAGTAGTTCGATCTAACTTTATTCCAGATAAAATTTCTATAGAATCCTCCTCAAACCTTTCCGTAACAATGTCAGTAGTTCCTGGACGACGTCGATTCATTTCTTTTTGGATTTCTGATACATTTATCTCTAAACCAGAGGGACATCCATCAATGACGACCCCAATTACTTTCCCATGACTTTCTCCAAAGCTGGTTATCCGAAAAAACTCTCCAAACGAATTGTGCACTGTCCACACCTTTTTCAATATCTAATACATATACATGAACATATATAATGGATTAGGGAAAAGCATGCAAAGAGTAATATTTTCGGAAAAATCTTCTCTTGGTGGATTGATATATGCTCCTCCTTCAAAAAGTCACTCACATAGGTTATTGTTTCTTGCCCTGATCTCAAATAATCCATTAAGGATCACAAAATTACTGAGCTCAAATGATATAGATTATTCACTGCAAGCATGTAAACAACTTGGGATGCAAATTAACCTTACTTCATCTCAATATGGTGATCAAATCAAATGGTTAGAATGCCTCCCTCCAAAAAAGTTGATTTCGGATGGGTACACGTTTAATTGTGGTAATTCAGGAACTACTGTTAGATTTCTAATAGGATTATCGATAGCAATACAAGGAAAATTACACCTTACTGGAGAGTTTTTTACTAGAAATCGTCCATTCATTCCAATGTTAGAAGCAATGACAAGTATTGGGACTGAATTCTCTGAAGGAATTAGTGGAGTGACCATAGAAACTCCTCAAATATTAAAATCCAACTTGAAAATTCCAGGTCACTTTTCTTCTCAATTCGTATCAGGTTTGATCTATGGAATTATTGGTCTTTGTTTACGTGCTGATATAGCAGCCCAGAAGAACTTCCATTATTCCAATTTCAATATTGAAACCACAAGTCCACAAGTCTCGTTTCCCTATATTGAGCTAACTCGTCAAATATTTGAACAATTTGGCATCAAACTGCAAGTTATGGAGGTACAGAATGGATGTATCAAAATTTCAATTCCTACTGGGAAAATTACGCATTTGGTAAAAGATGAATTTGTTATTCCTGGAGATTATTCTGCTATAGCGCCATTACTATGCGGGATTGCACTTTTTGGAAAACAAGAAGGACTTATCGTTGAAGAACTGTCTGATTCTGGATTTCAGTTAAACCGCGAATTGGTTAAGATTTTGGGGAAAGTTGGAGTAGAAATGATAAAAGAACTATCGGGATTTAGATTCTATCCTGTAAAAAATCTTAATGATGCCCCTAAGGATTTAATCATTAATTGTATGGGGATCCCTGATTTATTTCCATCATTATGTGTTCTTGGTTCCTATTTATCAGGAACAATAACATTGACCAATATTAGTCATATTCGCTTTAAGGAATCAAATCGCGTAGATAAAATGGTGAAACATCTGCGTAATTTTGGAATACAAATAGAAGACGCTGATAATTCAGTCAAAATTCATGGAAATCCAAAAATTGTACTGCAAAAATCACATGTTATTTCAGATATAAAAGATCATCGCGTTCTTATGGCACTTATAGTATTCGCAGTTGGAATAGAGTATAACAATCATCAAGTTACAATTGAAAACGTCGAATATATTGCGGATAGTTATCCTAGATTTGTCCGAGATCTATTATATCAAATTGGAGCTAAATTTGACTTAGAAGAGGTTACATCCTAAACAGTTATCATTAATTCGGGAATTTCCTAGTATATTGCGGAATTAACTATAATAGGCTTAATATTTATAGGTGTATTGACGTATCATAATCTCACAAAGACACATTCTTTGTATATATTCTTAAGCTCGGAATTTCTAGAGAGCTATAGAACTTAGGAGAGAATGGATCTTACTTACTCATACTGAAAAAAAAAGATCATTATTGGATTAGTAACGGGAACCACTATGGCTACCTCAGATAGTAAAACCTACAAAGTGCTAGTAATCGGGGATGCTTCAACTGGAAAAACCAGTCTTACCCACCGATATCTTACAGGAATTTTCGTTGATTCCGTTCGGTTGACAATTGGAGTGGATTTTTTTTCTAAACGTATTAAACGAAATGATGAACGCATTAAGTTACAAATCTGGGATTTTGGAGGAGAAGAGCGATATCGTTTCTTACTCCCGACTTACAGTAAAGGCGCTAATGGCGCAATGATTTTGTACGATATCACAAGACAACGAACTATCCAGACAATACCTGAATATGTCAAGATTGTACGAGAATCCGCAGGAGACATACCGATTCTTTTAGTAGGGTCAAAAATCGATTTGGAAGAGTACAGGGAAGTAACTTATGAATTCGGTGTAAGTATTGCAAAAAGTAATTCATTAGCCTCATTTGTTGAGATATCTAGTAAGGATAACATAAATGTTGAACAAACCTTCAACACGTTGATTGAACTGATCTTGAAAATTGTGAACGAAGAATAATCTATTTTATTTTTGCATTGATGAGATTTGCACTTTGTTTTGATAATTCATTCAATAATTGACTGAAGTAGTATGTAATTTGCTCATAGTACATCTCCCCAGTATCCACTTTCGCATATGTTAATGCTAATTGTCCGTTTAATGCAGCGAGCATCATCATATTAGCACCTTTAAATATTAAAATAGGACTCCAACTGGGTCTCATACTTGCCCACCATGAACTACATGAGTAGATAGCGCGATCATAGAAATGACGTGCACTTTGATAATAATTTTCGTCAATTTTTCCTTTCATATGGTACTTATCACATAAAGAAATGATTTTATCCAGTGATTTGGACAATTTATTCAACAATTTATGAACTGGATTTGAGGGATGTGACCATAACGGCCAAAATACTCCATGAGCAATATCTTTTCCAGTTGTTGACCATGAAGATGGCTTTGGTTTTGTTTTAATCCCATCCGGAAATATCGAAACTAAGTCAGAAATAAATACGGATTGTACGTTCTCCTCGTTTTCAATGAGTTTGTACACTTTCTCAAGAAAAATGGATTCAAAATTCTTTATATGGTGTCCAAAAGTCTCCCCATCTAAGGCTGTAATGAGAAATTCATCTGATGTTTCCGTGATCATATCAGAAATTCCATTTGAGAGGTTTTTCACGAATTTTTCTGCTGTGATTTTGTTAAAAGCGATTTGATTACTAATTATATCATCTCGATAGAAAATTGTCAATCCATATCGGGTTTTTTGGATTTTATCCGTAATCCATCTACCGGACTGAGATGCAACTCCTGAAACAATAGTCCAGTCATATCCCATCTTATGGACGTTTTTCAAGACTTTATCATTAATAGCTAGTTCCGGACAAAAGAAACCCTTTCCATCTCGACCAAAGTATTTTTGATTTGTTTCTTGGTTAAGTTGGATTTGTCTGATCATTTCCTTCTCGGGGATAATTGGTAGCAAGGGGTGGAACTTTGCTGTTCCCACAATCTCAATATTTCCCTTAAACACCAATTTGCGAATGAATTGTATAGTCTCATCCATCTTCCATTGTTCTAAAAGATCAATTAATACTCCTGAAATGTTTAAGGTGGTTTTTATAGAATCATGTTTGTCAAGTAATTGAAATAATGGTAGATAACACGATCTGTTGATTCGTTCTAGAACCTCCTTGGATTGTGTCGGAGGTTGATAGATATGTAGGAGGTTTGCCCAAAATTTTGTCACGAGTTATACACCGAGAATGCATACAAAAATATATTTTATTGAAAATTATACAAGGTCTAACTCCTCTCAGTATATAATCCTTTCTTTAAGGAGAATTAAGAAAAATAGAAAAGTGGTTTCTTATTCAAATGAAAATCCAAATTGACCAAATGAAACATCTAAAATTTCAGAAAATAAATGGGGAGATAACGATAAGAAAAATAAATAACCTTCTAGATATTGGGAATTTTGGGGTTTTTTTGCATGTTTATTAAAATTGGATGCTTGCAATAAACCTATTTTTTGAGTTCTATCTAAAAATGCTCGAAATCTCATTTCTGAGAACGGAAATTCCAATCCTTCACATGCAATTTTATACATAGTAAGCAATTCTATAAAAGAAACATAGTATCGACTTTGAGATTGGAAAAACGAATTTATTTCATCCAAAAATAACCGATCTATTATTTCTGTTTCTGAAATAAATTCTGCGACACTTATTTCATCAATTGAATACCCTTTGAACTGGTATCTACACACATCTTGGATTTGATCCGGATCAATATATGATTCGTTTTCGATCAATGGGTAAAGTTCACGTAAAACTCGCAAGCAGGATTCAGGAACACGATAATCAAACTCGCTCGCCATATCGGTGATATACTGGATCATTGTGGGGTCTATCGATTGTTTAAACGCTAAACGACATCGATCTAAGCAAATTTGCTCCAAAATCGACGGATTATATGTATTTAGTTGAATTTGCATATCCGGTTTTTTAAATTCCATCAAATAGGGGGAGTTTTTTAACAGATTAAATGAGGTAACCAGAAAACATGACTGAGATGAACAAACATCCATTATTTTGTTAATTAGGGTTGGTTGGGTATATTCGATTGAGTCTAAGAAAAAAATGATTGAGTTTTCGTCATTTTGAGTGTGGAACTTGGTGATAAGATGAGATAATAAGTTGATTTGACTTCCTAATGATGCATTTAGAATTGATTCTGGTGGTAACTCATATTTCACAGAAGATGATAAATTATCAATAAGAGAAAACACAATCTGGACTAAATCCTTTTCACAACAATTCACATAACATGAATGAAAGTTGTTCTGAACGTTGGAATTGTTGGATTGAAGCTCTGAAAACGTTTTTCGTGTTAATGTTGTTTTACCAACCCCACGTAACCCGTATAATGAAAGAGTGATTGGATACTGATCCTCAATGGCGTCATTCAGGATAGACTTCATCCTTTTTTGTTCTTTTTCCAATCCAATCAGCTCGTTAGGCACAAAATATGGATCGAATAATGCTCGAGATCCAACATAACCATTTTGGGAGGTGAACTGTGACGACATACCCGTTCTTTTTAGATATATATTTAAAGTCCACTTGAATTGACACTTGATAGGTAGGGGGGATCATCAATCGAAAAACCGAAAGTGAATTGAAAATATACAATTAAATTTCGAAAGATCAAATAGTGAATGCATGGAATCAAAGAACTTCTTTCATCGTCATAAAGCATTCATTATTGGAATTTGTTTCGCTGTTATTACTATCGGCGGCATCCTTATTTTCGGTATTTTGGGATGGCCGGGTCAATTGGAATCATGTGCTATAGCAGATAGTTGTTATTGTGAACATATGAATTTATCAGCAATTGTACGCCAACCTGTGAATACATGGTCGAATTTATTTGCGACCGGTTTAGGATTGGCGATGTTGTGGGGACTTGATAAGAAACATATGAAACTGCAAGGTGAAACTTCCACTACTTATGATCAAAATTCCTCTGAGTCGTTGGCAAGAAAAGAAAAATGGTGGAATAAATGGAGAAAAAATCTACCTGGTGAGCCAGAAAATCCCATGCGTTCGAGAAATTCTGTCTCTATTTTATATGGGATTTGTATGATATTTGTAGGCACTGGGAGTATGTATTTTCATGCTTCAGGAGTTTGGTGGGGAGGTCTTATAGATCTTATTTCGATGCAAACTTTTGTGAGCTTTCTATTAATCTATAACCTACAGAGGTTATTTCGATTTTCGAACAAATGGTTTTGGGGTATATGGACATGCCTTAACATATTTATGGGAATAACGGTTAAAATGCCTGGATTCCCGGGACATTTATACTTCAATGTATTAGTATTCACGGAGATCGGAATAGAACCCGTATTGTTCACGTTATCTTTCATTCCTATTAATTTGATTCGATTTCGACGTGACTGGAAACTATATCTCCTGAGTTTTGGGATATACTTCACAGCATTTGTCTTTTGGATATTTTCGACCAAAGTAGGTGAACCTTTGTGTTTCCCGGATTGGCCAATGTCAATATTACAGGGACATGCATTCTGGCATTATTTTGCAGCACTTGCCACATTGATGATATATTTCTACATGAGAACTGAAACGCAAATACCTCGAATTGAAAAAACCATCGAG
>JAEOTN010000060.1 GCA_016839865.1 Promethearchaeota archaeon
ACCAATAAACCCCAAAGAAATGTAAATCTAAGAGCGTCTTGGAAAATCACAGAAAATACATTTGTTTTTATCCTTTGATTATAACGAAATTTGTCCAAAATTAGTATAATACTCCTCAAGGCAACATAAAATATCACTAATATCATAATCCAATATTCGAATTCTAGTCCCACAATCAAGAAACTACCTACAAGCGGTTCTAGAATTATACGAAAAATGTGTAAATTCGATGCATAAGAAGATGTGACATCTACTTGTGAAAGAGCATCAAAAAATATGGGTGAGCGTGATCCTGCAACTGCAATGTAAATCAACCATCCGAGAAAACCAAGAAAACCAACTGTTACTAGTATTTCTAGTAAATTCTTCCGTACAAAATTTTGGACTTTCATCAATAACTGGTCGCTAAATGCCTTAATAAAATTATGTGGTATTATTTAATTTAAGGAGATCAACTAGTTTAGTAAGAATATGGCCTAGATGGTTAACTGCTGTCGTGAAATGAGTGCCTTCTGGATAAAATTTTGAATAACTGTGAAGAATATTAGCTGCAACGTATTTCCCCATTTGAACAGGTACCATATCGTCTTTCTCACCATGAATTACCATCACAGGGATGTCTTTTGGTATTTTTTTTAGTTCAAATCCCCATGATCGTGCATAAATTTCAACATCTTGGCAAGTACCCGACGGACCTTGCACATAACCATGATAATTATCAGCTATAAATATATCAAGCATATTATCTGTATGAAATAGATTTTTATCCTCCAAAATCATCTCTGCTGTCATTTTCCGCATTGTTTGGGTAGCTTTCTCCTCAGTTTTAAACCGAGAATAAAAAATTAAGCGGTATATCGGTCTGAACATAAAACGAGAGGCCCTAGCTATTAATAATCCAATTCGCATAAACGGCACCATGTGTTTCCTTCCGCTTTTTAGTGGTCCCATTCCTGATACAACCAATGCAGCATCCAACCGATTCGAAGGGATTTTATATGCACACGCTAGAGAGTATGGACCACCCCCGGATATCCCCATTACAGTAAAATGATCGAACTTTAGCGTATTTGCAAAATCTAATACATCATCTGCCCAAGTTAAAAGAGTACGATGCTTTTGAGGACTGGAAAGACCAATTCCTGGTCGATCTAATGCGTATATTGCAAAAGGAGAATCCTTCATTTTCTGGTCAAACATTTTCCCTTCGAATCGAGAACCAGGAAAACCATGAAAATAAAAAATTGGATAACCCATGGGATTCCCATATATGCAATAGCCTAATTCTCTTCCATCTTTAAGAATTATCTTCAAATCTTCCGTTTCAGATTCAGGTCTATACATAATTATCCCTTTTTATGTGAGTTGTATGATAAATGTGTTGTTTTTATTTTTACCCGATGTGATTTCAAACATTTGATTATTGATGGTAATATTGTAGGTACCGTAATAACCATCGAATTCTAACCATCCACTTGTATTTGTGGTGGAATCGGTGAGTTCTGTGTGCCATTCTTCTTTGATGAGCCGTTTTAATGTATTATAAGCAGGTTTAGGTGACATATCAGAACGTACTAATCCATAACCGTCATATCGTGAATGATCCATTTCTCGGTCTTCAAAGCCCCAATACATTAAAGCTTCACACGAAGGATTAGCAAATGCTGTTGTATAAAACCTATCTAAAAATTCCGCTTGTAATTCTTCTGACCACACCCCCTTTTTCCATGAATTTGTGATGGGAGCTGCAATTGAAGAAACTATTATTTCTGTGATATGAATAGGTTTACCTAATTTACCAAATCCATCGAGAGTTCCTTTTATTTCATATGATGGAGTCCAATCAGTATCCATAAGATGATCCTGCATACCTATAATATCATAAGGAGTTCCTCTTTCATTCAATCGAGCAAGGAAACTTTCCATCTCTCCCGTTCCAAATGAATGGCCCAACATCCCGTAATCATTAAAAATCAAATTATTAGAAGGAACTGCATCTCTTGCTGTAGTGAAACATTCATGCACATAATCTTCAATATTATCGATTTTTGGGAATTCTCTATGCAACATTTCATTGGTGACATCCCAATAGCTTATATTATGGCGGTATTTTTGAGTCAAAGTTGTAATGCGATTATTGTAATGATCAATCATCTCTTGTTTTGTCATATTTTCTATGCCCAGCCACTCAGGAATCCCAGCTGGATGATTCCATACCAGAGTGTGTCCTTTTGTGGTAATATTGTGAGATTCACAATATGCAATAGTACTGTTGATTCGACTTTCTTCGGGATATGAAGTTGCATTCTCCCATGCTGCATAATAAAATGGCAAAACTGCGAAATTAAACACGTCTGTCCACATTGATGCATAAAGATCGTTAGTGGGAGAGCTTTCATCATAGTGGAAAAACATCGCCCCAAAAAGAAATTCGTGCTTATCCAAGGTGATATTTACATTGGTATTAGATAAGGGGTCTCCTGTAGAGTTCTTAAATTGAATTCTAATTACTCCTTTCCGAATTTCCTCAATGTTTTGCTGAGCATTTTGATAGACTCTATCGTCCCAGTATTTACCGATATAATTAGGTATAATCGGAGATACCATCAAAAGGAAGAAAATTACTCCGAAAAATATGACGAATATAATTCCAATTGTTTTTTTCTTGGATTTTAGTAATAATTTTCGCTCCATTTTCTCAACTCCACTGCGCTCCTGCGATTAGATTACCCGAAAAATATGCAACCATAAGTATTGCTGCTGTAATCACGAATCTTACAACTAAGAATATAATAATAGAATTTCTAATGCGCGATTTAGGTATATTTGCCCATTCAAATATTCCAATATTGATCTGCATTTCCCAAATCCATTTCAAAACAACAAACACAGATAAAATGATAAGATGTATAATCACTGGAAGTGTTAAATCGGTCACTGGGAAGAAGATTTTAGTATAGGCAAATTTTTCAAAAAAATACATCCACAGAACGGTAATCATATGGAAAAGTGTCGAATGGATATGAGTGTATGAATAAAGTGATAAGTATCTACCATAATGGAATGTTAGGCTAAAATCTCTTGTTTTTATTGTTAATTTGACTATTAAATATGATAGAGATCCTTGAACTAAAAAATCATACAAAAATACAAAGAGAATTCCCAATCCAAACATTCCTACGATGAATAACGGATGGGCTGCAGCATACACAAACAAGCGACCAGTATGAAGTGCCCCAGGAACCCAAAAAACTTCAGGGTACATCATATAAAACATTAATACGCATCCTGCGAACAAGGAACATGCGAACACGAATAAGAACGATTGAAATATCATAGATTTCCAATTTCTTTCCTCTTCATCTAAAATATACTTCGTATGTTTCTTCGGCGCAATGAAAAATCCTCCAATATTCTCTAAAAACGTGATTTTTTCCATATTTAGGATCTTCTCACAAAATAATTCTTATAAGTAATCATTTAGAAGTCTGTGTAATCCTAAAAAAAAGTACTGGTATCAAATCCATTCACATGGATCGGTGAGAAATTCCTTTTAATTCCTAATACCTACTAAGTTCTAACTTGGTGCAAAAAATGATTGATACTTCCCAGGAACTAATTCTAAAAAATTCAGTCGTGTATGATGTAAAAAACAAAATCGATGGAGAAAAGAAAGATCTTCTAATATGCGATGGGAAGTTTGTAGACTCACTTAAAGACGAACAATCTGCAAAGGTGTTAGATACCAATGGTTGTGTTACGTTTCCTGGATTTATTGATCTTCGATCTCACGTGTTTGCTCAAGAAACCGTCCACCACCAAGTTTTGTCACACTCGTATAATACGCGATTAGAGCACTCAGTCGTGGAGGATATTGAACAAAATGCCCTGAATAGTGGATTTACATTTCTTTGTGAAATGGATGTCCCAATAACTCAATCGAAAATCACTCTTCATAATATGCAACTTAGCCAAATGCTGGATCATTTAATGATCCTAGATATCGGCTCAAATTGGTCTTTTTTTGGAGATCTTGAATCTGATTCTGCTGTCGAGAACATTGGTAATACTATGTCTATGCTCCTTGGATTGGTAAAAGGATACGGAATTTCTACCAATTGCCCATATCATCAACAATATTGGAAACTTAATGAGATACCTCACGATTCGAAAATACCCATGATGAATTTAACTCTAAAACAAGCTTATGATTTATTCAGTAAAGCTGCAATCAAAAATAATATTGCACCCCATTTTCTCTCTCCTTATCATAAGGAAGATAGCTCTATTGACCATATACAAACTCTTAATGAGATTGATCAATCGAATTTCACATTATCTACAGTAAATCAATATTTTCCATCTGAATTTTCTGAATTTGTTAAATATCACTCATCCCATGAACAGTTTTCTTGTGAGATTACTCCTTTTTCACTAGGATTCACACACCCTTTAATCACAAGAGACCGAAACTTAGCTATTCGTGAGAGTAGGAATAGTGGGATTCCTATAACCACCATGGATCTCGAATTTGATACGGAATTTTATGTAACAGGAAGAAAATTAGAGAAAAACCATCCTTATTTGGTAAAATGGAAAGAAATGGTTCGAGATCTTAAGAGCAACAGTGATTTAAATCGAGTAGTGTTATCTAGTAATTTTCCATATCATATGAGTGTATCTGACTGGTCTAATCATCTATTTGAATTAATTACCTCATCAGAATCAAGTATTGGATTATTAGATATATGTGGATTACTTTCAGCCAATCCGGCGAAATTATTAAACATGGAAGATAAAAAAGGGAAATTAAGTGCCGGAGCTGATGCAGATATTGTATGTTTTAACATGAATCCCGAACAAATTGAGAACACGTCATTTTCCAATCCAAAATTTGTAATCAAAAATGGACAAGTTATCAAGAAAGATTTCAAACTCACTGATTCACGAAAGTCACTAAGCAAAATATATTGGAGAGACGGCAAATATAATAAAGATAAAATGGAGAAAATCAAAAAAATTAAAGAAAAATTTTATGAAAAACGTTTTTCCATGTATTTAAACACATTAGAAAATGAAATCACCCCAACTATGGAGAAACACTGATTTTCGAAATTACAAAATTAAAGGGAAAAAACCGAGATGAATATTTTTTAGCAAGAAGGTATGAATATCACGAGAATTAGTCATTTTGAGGTCTTTTCATGGAAAAAATTGGAATAGCGATCTGTCACTGCGGTTTGAATATTGCTGGAGTCCTTGAAATTAAGAAAATCCAAGATTTTTTCAAAAAAGACAAATCCCTGTATGTATTTGAAGACAACTATCTGTGTTCTGATGCTGGATTAAAAAATGTAGATGAAATTATTGAAGAACAAAAAATCTCTCGAGTGGTGATTGCTGCTTGCACAATCAAATTGCATGGAGAAATGTTTCGAGAACATTTTGAGAAAATCGGCATTTCTAGAGATTTAGTGGCATTTGTAAACATTCGTGAACAAAATTCTTGGGTTCATTCCAAAGAACCTTCTCTTGCAACTCAAAAAGCAATCGAACAAATTCAAGCAAAAATCAAGTATGTACAACTACTTTCTCCTCAACAACGCATCAATGTGCCCGTAACGCAAAACGCCTTAGTGATTGGGGGTGGAGTTGCAGGTATCCATGGGGCATTAGCAATCGCAAATGCAGGATACCACGTTTATCTAGTGGAAAAAGATTCCACTATTGGAGGTCACATGGCTCTATTTGATAAAACTTTTCCCACATTGGATTGTTCCATCTGTATTTTAGGACCAATAATGAATGAAGTAAAGGAACATTCAAACATCACACTTCTAACTTACTCGGAAGTGACAGAAGTTAGTGGATATATTGGAAACTTCAGTGTGAAAATCAAGAAAAAAGCGCGATATGTGGATATGGAGAACTGCGTGGGATGTTTTGACCTGTGTAATAGTGTATGTGATGTATTTTTACCTGGGCGATTTTTTCCAATGCATGCTATTGATGTGAAATATCCTGGTGCGGTCCCTTTGGTACCAGTTATTAATATGGAATACTGTACGGGCTGTGGGGCTTGTGAGATAGCATGTGATCGAGATGCAATTATATATGATGATAAGGATAAATTTGAGGAAATAAATGTAGGAGCCATCCTCGTGGCAACTGGATTTACAGATTTTGATCCTACAGGATTACGGGAGTACAAATACACTAAAAATCCAAATATTCTAACAGCTCTAGAAATGGAGCGAATGTTAAATCCTGAAGGTCCTACGAAAGGAAAGATATCGGTTCCATCCACCGGTTTACCTCCTAAGAAAATCGCATTTGCATTGTGTGTCGGTTCGAGGAATAAAAATATTGATAGAGAATATTGCTCGAATGTGTGTTGCATGTATTCCATAAAACAAGCCATTTTAATCAAAGAACGAGTCCCCAATTCCGAAATTTATATATTTTACAACGATGTACGTGCCAATTTCAATATGGGAGAAAACTTCTACAATCGAGCCCGCGAAGAACTGCATATACATTTCCAAAAAGGTACAATTTCAGATATTCAATCGATTAATGGAGAGGATGACTTAGAGCCCACGTTGAAAATCTTTGCTGAAGATACGATGGAGGGAGTTCGTGTAGAGGATGAATTTGATCTACTCGTTCTCGCAACTGGTATGGACCCATCCGAAGATAGTAAACAAATTTCCAACATGTTAAACATATCGAAGGATCCCTATGGATTCCTTATGGCAAGTCACCTCAAAGTTCGTCCATCACAATCCTCATTACAAGGTATATTTCTTGCAGGGACGGTTAATGGACCCAAGGATATACCAAGTAGTATTTTACAAGCAGAAAGTGCTGCCGTAAAAATGGTTTCCATTCTAAATAAGGACGAATTGGAAATTGCAGCAGTGAAAGTGCAGCTAGATGAAGATAAATGTGATTTATGTCGTTTATGTGTGGATGTATGTGATTATCAAGCTCTCTCAATTGATAATAAAAAACTCATTCTTAATCCCGCAAATTGTTTGGGATGCGGGGCTTGCGCAGCTATGTGCCACACAAGTGCACTATGGGTTCCTGGTTTTAGCTCAGAACAGATCGAAAGACAGTTAGATTCATTTTTAGCTAATAAATCTCAAGCTCCATTGATAATATCCTTCCTATGTAATTGGTGCGCATATCCCGGAGCCGATCTCGCAGGTACTAATAAAATCCAGTATCCGACCAATATTAGGGTCATAAGAGTGAATTGCAGTGCAATGGTCAATCCCTCATGGGTAGTTAAAGCATTACTAGAAGGTGCTGATGGGGTGTTAGTAGTAGGATGTTATGAGCAAGACTGCCACTACACCACGGGATTCACCAAAGCGAAAACTTGGCATGAAGGTACTCTCGAAATCCTTAAAGAATTGAAGATTGATCCAAACCGGGTGCGATTAGAAAACATTTCAGCTGGTGAGGGAAAGAAATTTGCAGATATTGTCTTTGATTTTTCGAATTCTCTTATGAAATGATTTGCTCTTAAAAACTTCGTATCTTACCCCAGATGCAAAGAATTTTGTTATGGGATTTAATTTCATACAACACCAATATATTGGGCTGCTCCTATAATGAAAACCGGACCCATTATTATACAAGCCAAATTGATGAAAATATTCATAATTGCATCGCCAAGATTAGATGTATATTGTTTATTCTGAGCATTGAATGATATATCCACAAGTCCAAGAAATATCAAACCTCCTGATACAGCAATTGTAAGTATATATCCAAATAATTGACCTAATAATACTCCAATAGCAGAGACGATTAATCCAGGGGTTAGCCATACAAGATCAGGTATTGGGAATGAACGCTCATAGGCTAAATATACCTCTGATTTATCAGGTTTTTTATTTTCGACTAGAAAAAAATAAATCCAAAAGCCCATCAATCCTATAGCAAATATTATTTCTAATATTGCGAGCAAAATTCTACTAAATGCCATGTTCAATCAAAGAAATCTTCACTGAAAAAAACCTTTCGTATTCTTTCAATCCTCACCAAAGGTATCGTGAATTTTCTGCCAAAATATTTTTAAAAACATGAAATAACTGGTTGGTGTGATTTCACTAAGTAGAAGTGATAAAAATGGCCAAAGAAAATGTAGAGGAAGAAAAAGTCGGATTTCGAGTATATATTCTGTCATTAATAATCTTGGCTTGCATTGCAGCACAGATCGTGCTAACTTTCACTCTATGGGATAATTACTATAATTTAGATGTAGTTCTCTATATTGGATATGCCTTATGGGTGCTTGGTGCAATATTTGGAGTTATACCTATATTTCATTTTAAGAATCGGGGGGATGTAGGAAAAGGGGAATCCTATATGAAGACAAAAAAAATCGTAACATCAGGACTCTATGTTATTGTACGACACCCACAATATTTATCAGGTATTTTGATAAGTATCGCTTTAGCGTGTATGTCTCAACATTGGTTGGTAGATATTTTGATTCTACCCCCTATTATTTTCACATATATTGATGCTAAACGTGAAGACAGGAAATTAATCAAGAAATTCGGTGAGGAATATATAGAATATATGAAAAAAGTTCCAGGATTGGAACCTATATCAGGAATAATCCGATGGGTTATTCGAACTATAAAAAAACGTAAAGAAATTTAATTATCTGAAATATTTAGTGAATCTGAAGCGAAATAATCCACTATCTATGAATATAGAAAGTAATTTGTAGAGAATATAGGAATAGGTGGAAAAGTAATTCCATTTATTTTATCATGGCTTTGATTTGACGTGCAACAAGCCCGATCTGTGTCTTCGCATCTTCACCAACGAAACACAATATGGAAAATTTAATACCATAAGTTATAACGCAATATCCATGACTAAGTGTAATAGTAATATCTTTCGGGCTTCCTTTCTGAATGTTTGCACCTAACAGTGTTAATCGGGGTAACAAATCACTTGCAGCTTTAGCGATTTTTGCTGTATCGTCACCAGCGATGGTTTGGCCGCTAATTATTTTCCCTTTTGGATCAAAGGCAACTATACCTTCAACTTCTGCAATTTCACTCATAATCTTAGCCAATTTTGGCTCTATTTCGGCTTTTGACATATTTCCTCATCTATACTTCTAATAATAAAATATGGTAATATAATCCTCAATTTAATTATACCTACTTATTCCTAAATAGATCTGCGATGAGCAAATATCGGATTGAAAAATCGAGAAAATTATTTTAGTACAATAAGATTTAAACCCTCAGTATTCGCAATCATGACTTCTCCTTTCGCTGTTTCCAATCTCACGAAAGCTAATGGTCCTTCTTTAAGTGCATCGCAAATATTTCGTGCTCTGCCGATTAGCGAGGTGATGTAAGCTGCAGTTTTCTCTGTGGTTTCAGTATCCAAATCACTCTGAATTGGTAATCCCTCTTGGTCACAAACTATAACCCCACGAACGCCTTCCATGGAGGAAAAGCGCTTGACAATAGCTCGAATTGATTTTCCATCGATCATTGATTTTCCCTTCTATGCTTGAATATATTATTTTGATAGGCTTGTGTAATAAAAAACTATTCTTTCCTATCGTTTACTTAAATATAGAGATCCCTCATTTCCCTAAATTGTTTATGCATATCGACAAAATCTGGAATAAAATCCTTGATTTTGCTCCACAGATAGTCAATTGATAAAAACAAGAGAATGGGAAAAGTATTTTTTTACGTACTTTATTGTAAGTCTTGAGGTATTTCTAAAAGCATGTCAGATGCAACTGAATATTATCAACGCGGATTGTCTTTTCTATCTGAAAAACCCCCAAACTTAATTAAAGCATTATCTTTAATTCGCAAATCTAAGCGATTATTTGAACGCCAGGGGGATGATAGAGAATCAGAAGCTGCTCAGGACAAAATTTTCTATATTTACATGTCCATAACGGAAAAAGAATACAATCAAGCTAAGAGCTTTTTAACCGTTGCAGCCTACGAAAAAGCTCTGCAAAAAACTATGGATGCAATAAAACACCTAGAAAAATCCCACCCAAAATATAGTCAAAAAACATTACGAAAAATACAAAATCTCATTGAGCAGATCAGTATTGAGTTGTTGTTTGACATCGAACGGAACCCAAACAATTTATCAATGGATGAATCTCTAAGCAAGCTTCATTATATTGAACGTATTATTCTCGAAATCTTTTATCCACATCTTAAACCAATGGGTTCTGTTGCTGAGATTCCTGAGAATTTCATTACTGAAATTCAAAATAAGCGAAAAATGCAACGTGCGTTCATCAATATCTATGAATATCTTGGTAATCAAGCAAGAAAGATTGGGAAAAATTATATTCAGGAAGGGAACATAACTCAGGGAGCTGCATCAATAGAACTCGCAGAGAAATTATACAAGACTGCCAATTTTAAGCAAAGAATTCAAGATTTAAAACCCTTATATCGAAAAATTCATGAAGCTCAAGGTGATTTATCCTACACTTATGCAGAGCGCTTAGTGGAAGAAGAACGTCTGGAAAAAGCACGTAATCAATTGAGGAACGCGAGAAACCTATACACAAAGTCTCAAAACGATAAGAAGAAAAAAGCCGCTGAGAATCTCTTCTTAAGAGTATCGGTTGAGCTTGGTAAACACTATCTAGAAGACGCAGAGAAAGCAATGGAATTAAACGATCTAAAATCTACAGTGGATTATCTAAAACGTGCTCATGATTTCTTCGAAAAAATCAACCATAAAAAACTCACTCAAAAAACCGAAGTAAAATTGAATGGTGTGTATACTCTAATGGGTGATAAAGAGGCAGAATTTGCTGAAACCGTTGAATCAAGCAACATTGCTGACCAAAATTTAGAACTTGAGGGAATTGACATAGATCTCTATAGTTTCCATAGTGAATTCTTTATTACATCTGAAGTTATTTCACAACAACTACAACATCTCCACGGTGCATCCTATTTTTATCAAAAAGCCCACAACGACATTCAATTTAAAAAAATTGAAAGAAAAATCCTTGTTGCTACCGAGAAACTCGCAAATCTGTACTTAAACCAAGGTAAAAAAGATATCAAGAATCGAAAATATGAGAAAGCTCACATTCACTTAAAGAAGAGCAAATTTCATATTCAGAAAGAAGATCGTCGTGTACGAGATATTAACTCACTGATTCAGAAGATAATCAAGAAAATCAATAAACAGAAACTAGAAAAAATTAAAAATGTATTAATCCAATACAATCAACTGATTTCGGAGAAGTTATCTGGTTCTACCAGCGTTTCCTATTCGGATATTCATAGTAGTTCCCCTGATCAGCAATATCGTTGTAAAAATTGTGGGGATTGGGTTCCCGGATATTACTACGATTCAATCCAAGAGAGATGTTTTGAATGCCGTGCGAAAATTCATTGTGATGAATGCAGAAAAAATATAGGACCAAATGAGATTTACCAGAAATGTGCGGATTGTGGCGGGATTTTCTGTTTAGAATGTGCGGAACGAGTGTTTGATTTTATCCAAAAGAAATGTATGAGTTGCCGGGTTGTCGAAATCTGTGAGGAATGCCAAGCTGAAGCACGTCCTACCGAAAGTTTCCAAGTTTGTCCATCATGCCAGAAATTATTCTGCAATGACCACTTTGATTTTTCACAAGGTGTCTGTACAAGATGTCGTAAAGCTTATTCATGTATAGAGTGTGATCGAGAGCTACTTCAAGAAGATGCTTTCATCTGTGATGTGTGCAATCGTATATTCTGTGTAGAACATTTTGACATGGGGAGAAATACATGCAAATCAGATGCTAAAGAAGAGATCTGTGCAAAATGCGGAACTGTGCTAAAAATCGAGGACCATGCAAACAAGTGCAAGAAATGTCAATTCATGTATTGCGATAATCATTATTCTGATTTTCATGAAATATGCATGGTTTGTCTACCGAAATTGGAATGTAGCACTTGTGCTAAAGATCTTTCAAAGGAGAAATTTTTCGAATGCACCGATTGTCATAAAGTATTTTGTAAAGAACATTTCCGTTCGACATTAGGAAGATGTTTAGAATGTTCCCAGAAAATAGATGTTAGTAAACCAATTAACATCCAATCTCTAAACCAAACTGCTGCACAAATGTACGATTTACAAGCAAACACTCTAAAACCAATAATTGAAAAATATAACAATGGTGAGGTTCTCGAATCTGAAGAGATCGCATTTTTGATGCAACACCAAGTTAACCTACCTGCAGACGAAGTAAAATATATGAACATTGGAGCCACGGACAACATTATGGTGCTCATACGACAGCCTAACAACAAACCTTATGTAGTAATAGTTCCGGAATCTCCTATTCATTTGGATACGAAGTATTTCGGTGATCTGTTTAGGAAATTGATCCCGTATCTTCCAGAAGTGCCAGAAACCATAGACGGCATAACCAGCATTGTCAATCTCTTATTCTATGCAGCAAATAATCCTAGATGGGTAGAAATTTACGAAATTTTACAACAAACCCTACTGAAAATTGGGATTGATGTGTTACAAGTTCTTGTTCTTGTGTTCAGAAAAGCAACTATACAAGATATAGCTAAAACAATTAGTAACTCCATTATTGTGGACGTGTTTTCTGGAACTGAGATTGTTGAAGCTTTGAAATTCATACAAACTGAGGATTCTGCGGAAGATGAAGTAGGACTTTTCTCTAGCGATGAAAGATTGGATCAATTCCTTAAGGTGTTGTATAATCTCAACAGAGGGAATGTTCTCCGAGCTGCAGAAATTTTCGCACTCTTTGAAATGAATCCCTAAAACTAGTTTTTTAGTTTTTTTTCTACAAACCAAATTCACTTAAGCGAGCTATGAATATTGAGCTTGATTACTTAAAAGAAAGGTAAAAAATTATGTCGTACTGTGCAAAATGTGGCGACCCGCTTGAACCGGGTCAGAAATTCTGCGAAAAATGTGGAGCTGTTGTTGAAGGGGCCACACCAGCTCCTGCCGCCCAACCTGAAGCATCCGGGGGATTATTCGACCCTTCCAGACAGTATTATATTTTGAGTGAAAAATACTGGGGATGGGGATCGGGGTCTATTATGGATGAAAAAGGTCAAGAAATCGGGAAAATGCACCGTAAGGTGTTCTC
>JAEOTN010000347.1 GCA_016839865.1 Promethearchaeota archaeon
CCTCAGTGATTTCAGGCAGTAATGCACTATAAACCAAAAAGATCACGGTATAAGCTGTATCATATAGCAGCATTGTTACTAGCATCCACCAAAACTTAGACATATCACTCCATGTTGGTGATCCCCACCAAACCAATGCAAACGTTATCGCTAGAAAGGGTGCGGTAAATCGCATATAAGGAATTCGTCGACCCCGTTTGGATTTTGTAGAATCAGAAAGAAATCCAAATAGAGGATCATTTACAGCGTTCCAAAGGGCATAAATTAATGTGACAATTCCGATAATTCGCGATTCTTCTGCTAATCCAAGATAATCAGTGTAAAAAATCGGGAGAAGTGCTGCATATATACCACTTATAACAGAACCTCCAAGTGATGCTACTCCCCATGAAACTTTTTTTCCGAAACTAATTTTTCTGGGAGTTAATTTTTCTGAATTTTCCATTTAGTTCACCTAAAAAATATTGAACTAAACTATCAATCTCATTATTAATAAAGAAACTGTTGATAAGGAAAAAGGTAAAGAAAAAAGAGAATTATGTTAGAAAATTGATTTTAAGCAATTATTTCTAAGTTTGAATCGTCATCCATTAATTCTTCTCCTACGTGGATGAGACCTTGATTCAAGATTTTCTTTACATGGGCATCCGATATACGGAAGAATTTTTTTCTTCCTCTTTTATCATATTTCACTAAATCAGCTGAGCTTAGGATACGTAATTGATACGAGATTGCAGGTAATGAAGTTCCAATAACATCCCGGATATCATTTACAGTTAGCTCACCTTCGTCTAGTAGCTTTAATATTTGAATCCGAGTTTCATCTGACAGTGCTGAGAAAAGTCTTGCTAGTTTCCGTGATGTTTGCATCATAGTTCAAAAATTAAAAAAGTGTTGAAAATTAAAAACGTGCTGATAAAAAATATTAACAAAACGAACTGATCTTCAATATATTAATAAGTGATATGTCGAGACTTCAATACTTTTAGAAGTATCGAATTTTCCGAGGTTTTAAAAAACACAAAACGGGCAGCTTCTCCATGGAAACTCGAGAAATCCTTAACAAAATATTATGGCACCCTAGTTTCACCTCAAAGAAAGGGCAATTTATCATCCAATATACTCATCGAGGTGCAAAGGGAGATAATCTTACAATTTCTTGTGAACTTATAGACAAAGTAAACTCGGATTCGTTTGAATATAGGAATGAATCGATCAGAGAACCAGTTAGGATACCCTTTCATAGAATAGAAAAGATTTTCAACAACCAAACACACGAAATTCTATATAAAAAAAGAGTTTCGGGTGATCCTCCTAGTGGCTAAAAATCCTTTTGCAGACTTCTATCCAGTTCCTACTGTCGAGGAGCTAATTGATATAGCTTTCAGAAGAGGATCGAAAAAAACAGCACCCATCCCCCAACGATTCAAAAATGTATTAAAAGCAAAGAGAAATGAAGTAAACCGCATTCAGCATGTAAATGAGTATATAATCGAAAGAATTAAGAGTATTATTCAGTCTGTTCCAAATCTGGATGCACTACACCCATTTTATCAAGAATTAAGTCATTTACTTGTTGATAAAGATAAACTTAAACAAAATCTTGGGAGATTAAACGGATTAATTCCAGTAATGCAAAAACTTCTCTCAACAAAAATTCGAGAAATCAATAAACAAGACACTTCCAATAAATGTAGTATTGTGCGTAGACAGTATTATGCACGTATGGATTCCATTTTGAAGCAACAAAAAAAAACACTATCATACCTTGAAGAATCCCGTAGGAAATTGCGTTCCATTCCTGTAATTGATACTGATTTGCCAGCGATTGTGATTGCGGGATATCCCAATGTTGGGAAATCGAGTTTAGTAAGACAGATTTCAACTGCAAAACCCAAGATTCGTGAATATCCCTTCACTACTAAGGAAATAATCATTGGTTTGTACAAAAATCGCGAAAAAATGAAAGTATTTCAACTTATAGACACTCCAGGGATTTTAGATCGACCAATGAAAAAGAGAAATGATATCGAAAAACAAGCAATTTTAGCATTACGAACTATTTCCAATATTATTATTTTCATGTTCGACCCAACAGCAACTTCAGGATACTCTGTAGACCACCAGATCGCATTATTTACCGAAATTTTAGAGGAATTCATCCAGCAAGTAGACGTACCTTATATAATTGTGTTCAATAAAATGGATTTAGCATCACCCCAAGAAATCGAATTGTTACTCTCTAAACTACCATCAGAATCTAAAAAACATGACATTGTTCATACAAATGCTAAAGATGGAGAGAATATGGACAAGATAGTTCAATCTCTCATGAACTTAATAATGAAAAAAGGCTTGTTGGAATTGGATTTGAGCAAATTCCAGTAGAAGAATGTTATGAAATTTTAATAAACTTCTTACCGTACGTTTTTATTTTTGTAAGAGCAAGATCGTTAACAGTCGAATATTTCCTCATTACGTCTATAACCCATTAAAAGTAGACAATGTTAAAAGACGATGCTAAAAGAACCAAAATTTAAACAAGAATTACATGATTTCTTCAATTTTGTTATATGGGATTCTATCTCCCAAATAATTATAGAATCCTCTGGGAATATTGAGCAAAATAAGATAAAATCATTTAAAGAAGAATTATGTAAGTTGTTTATTAAATCAGTCACGCAGAAACAATCTCATAACCAGTTCAAATCAAAATATTCTGAAATTATTCAATCTACAGGATTTATAAATGAGCTTATGGAGGAATACATAGTAGAAACCATATCTCTTTTCCGATTACGCTTATTAAATATTCTAAAAAACGAAAAACAAGCTGAATTGAGCCAATCCATAGAAGATTTCGTGATTATTTCATATCTCGATAAATTTGTTCTTTCAAATGTAGTAAAAATTCTTCTTTATTCATCCCGAATCTCCTTTGCTGAAGTTAATGAATTTCGTATTCACTTGATAGAGATATTCCGAGAAGTTCTAGATGGAACCTCGAGTTTAAAGGATTTAACAGAATATTTAGAGTCAGAATTGAACTCAATGGCTCTCGATATATTAATTCGAGACTTTATATCAGCTTCTATAATCGGATACCTCACAACTATTACTCGATTTGAAAATTATAGTGAAATAATCGTACAAATGAAAAATCGGATTAAAAATAAAATCACAATTCTGTCTGACACCTCTTTTATTCAAAAACATCGTATCGATAACATCCTCCAATGGCTAACTCAAGAAGTAATCAGTCCATTTTTTAATATGATCCAAGGGAGTAATGTAGAAATAATTCCTGAAACTGAAGTCATCATCTCATCCATTCGAGAGATGTATAGAAAACAGTTAGAAAGAAAATTTAACTTAGAAATGGTAACACAGAAATTATCTGCTCTTAAAGAGTCTATTCATTTATCCTATAAGAATCGTTCTGGAAATCGATTTCGATTTGCGAAAAACCACTATGTTTCTAATAAATTCCGTATCCTTAGGAGTTCTAATCCAAAAAATATCGATGGAAAACCTGAGAAAATATTTAATTTAAAAGATGATTTATCTGATTCCAACGATCTAACTCCTGAAAAAGTTATTGAGATGGAATTCCAGATTTTAATGTACTTATCAGCATTTTTAGATGGTGAATTATCTTTTGACTATCAATTGGATAATTTTTATAATTTAATTAAACAAAACAGAGATGGAACCAACCAAATCTATTTATGAGAGAAGTTGCATGCTTGATAAATGTAAATTCGTTCTAAGTTTGGATATAGGTGGTGCAAACACAAAAAGTTCCTTTTTATGTTTAGATTTAGAGCAATATAAAGCAGAATCAGATCCAAAACACATTGAACGATATAAAAATATCTTGAAGTATTCCCACCCCTTGTTTTATTCAACTGAATATTTTCCATTTTGGCAAAGGAAACGAACGCAATTCAAGAAAATATTGAAAAATTTGCAGTCAAAAACGGAAAAACAATTGCTTTCACACATCAGTCGGACCTACTCAGATATAAAAAAGATTCACATACAAAATTCGGATAAGTACTATGTAAAAACAGGAGAAGCGTTCAAAAGAAAACAGAGTGGAAATATAGAGTTTATAAATATAAATTTTCAAGTTGTAATAACAATAACAGCAGAGTTAAGCGATGCGTTCTCTACCAAACAAGAAGGGATATCACTTATTTGTCAGCAATTACAAGAAGTATTTAATCCGAAATATGTTCAGTTGATAAATGTGAATTCTGAATTTATTTCAATTCCCGAAGCAGTTGAGGATTATCTCTCAGTATCTGCTTCCAATTGGATCGCAACTAGCTTAGTGTTTGGAGAAAGGGAACGTTTGGGTATATTATTAGATATGGGAACTACAACATTAGATTTAATTCCAATTAAAGATGGCCGTCCAGTAACAATTGGTAAAAATGATGTTGATAGACTGATTAACAATGAATTGTTTTATACGGGAGTTTTACGACCGCCAGTTTCTAGTGTTGTAAAAAGCGTGCCATTTCGGGATGCATTATGTCCCGTCGCATTTGAGCGTTTTGCTCTTATGGCTGATGTATATCTGATACTCGGATTAATCTCAGAACAAGAATACACATGTGATACTGCAGATGAGCGTTCTAAATCCCTAGATAATTGTTATTCAAGGTTAGCTCGGATAATCTGTGGAGATATCAACCTAGTTACCAAAGAGGAACTAGATCTTATATCAGAATACATTTACAAAGCACACAAAGAGTTAGTTCAAGATGCAGTTCGGCAATCTATAAACCAATTTATACGACGATTTGTTATACCGATATCAAAAATTCGGTTTAACATTACGGGTTTAGGGGCGAAAATTCTACTTATCCCTGCATTACGTGAATTAGACATTCATGAAAACCAGATATTTTTTAAATCCTTATCTGAACAGGAACACGTCCTATCCACCGCAATTTGTTTAGGTATAGTTTATCTGAAGAATGAAGTACAGAGAAATTTAGTCTCAAATCAGGTGAAGGATGAAGAGTGAGATTAGTTCTAAAGATTGGGGGTAGTATTTTTGAAAATCCAACAATTTTTAATCACTTCTTTAATGTTTTTCTGGAGACACTTGATTCTGACACTTCATATTTAATTATCGTGGGTGGAGGAGAGGAATGTAATACTTTACGTCAAGAATATCTATCGCAATCCAAAGTAAGAAAAGAAGAAGAATATTATCACTGGAAAGCAATTGAGATAATGGATAAAAATGCAGAAAAATTAAAAAGACGTGTAGAATCCCTTTGTAAAACTTATTTAATTTCGAATGTTGAAGAGATTATTAATCCAGGTATATTCTTTCTAAAACCCTCCCATGATTTAAGAAATCATGACCCTTTGGAACACTCGTGGAATGTAACATCTGATTCTATATCATTGTTTTATGCCTATAAGACAAGATCCTCACTGTGTGTGTTTATTAAGAAAGATCCCTATCTAACTATTGATGAAGTCCCAATAAAAAGAATTTCTTGCACCAAACTCATCAAACACCAAATTAAACAGAAGGTTGCAGAGAATTTGGGTAAGGGATTAATAGATACCGTAAGTCCGCACCTTGGTATGAAATATCAAATACCAATCTTGATTTTAAATGGATCTAATCCTTTGATAATTGCTAATTTCTTCTCAAAATATCAGAAAGAGGAGAAAAACTTAAGTAATTATGGAATTGAGATTTATCCACAATAATATACTTAATTAAAGACTTTTTCGTTTGGGAACACCTGAATTCCACTAGGAATTCCAGTCTCTTCTTGACTTTGTGAATTGATTTTATATAAATGAACCATTTCTGAATGATTTGTTAGTCGCGCTTTTCGAATTTCTAATCCACGGAACCGACGAGCCCCCTCTCGGAAATAATATAGCACTATTGCATTGTCACATAAAAATTCTTCACCAAACCGGGAAATACTATTAGAATTCTCAATCAACTCGGTTGTGATCAAGGCAGTAATTTGCTTTTCCCGAATTAGCTCAACCAATTCTCGAATCTTTTCTCTCATAGATACATCTACTTCATATTTAAAAGTCAAGGCTGAAATTGGATCAATAACTAATCGTTTGTATTTTCGATCAATTGATTTAACGATTTTTGTGATTTCATTTATTTCCAGAGCGGGGATATCAGAGAATACAAGCTTGTCATCATTAGCAAATTGATCGAGACTCATATGAAACCGTTCTGCAGCAAGCAAAATTCGTTGAATGCTTTCACTTAGTCCAATATAGATTCCTGGTTCATTGTAGGATTTTACTCCATTATACAGAAATTGTAAAGACAATGTTGTTTTACCGGTACCAGAATTACCAGAAACCAGAGTAATAGAATCCTTTGGTAATCCTCCTTCGATTAAATCATCTAATCCTTGAATTCCCGTTTTTACGCGTTCTATCTGCATTGTGATTCGACTAATACTGATTAGGAAAACTGAGAAAAAAAAACTTTTTCTTTCAAATCAGTAACCAAAAAGCCTTTTAATCGTCGTGTACCTTTCCTAATCATAATCTTTTGCAGCCGTTTCGGGTGACTTGAGGCACAAAAATGAAAAGAAAGTTATCATACTTTTTGAAACCGAAGAGTATTGCAGTAGTTGGCGCTAGTGAAACTGAAGGAAAAGTGGGAAATTCTGTTATTAATAACATTATTTCTACTTTCAAGGGAGACCTATACCCGATTAATCCGAAGCAAGATGAGATATTCGGAATTAAGGCATACCCCTCAATATCTGATGTAAATAATCCAATTGATATTGCTATTATCTGCATTCCGTCAAAACTTGTTCTCGGAGTTGTCAAAGAATGTGTAGAATGCAAGATTAAAGGGATTATCATCATCAGTGCTGGATTTAAAGAAGTGGGTGGTCAAGGTGCTGTATATGAACATGAACTTAGACAAATCTCTGAAGAACACAACATCCGTATAATTGGTCCAAATTGTTTAGGTGTAGTTTCACCGTATTATAATGGAACCTTCTCAGCAAAAAGTCCCAAGAAAGGACATATTGCCGTCATTTCTCAATCAGGAGCGATGTTAACAGCAATATTAGATTGGGCTGAAACTCAAGATATGGGATTTTCTAATTTCGTTTCCATGGGAAATAAAGTTGATGTTGACGAAACTGACCTGATCGAGGAGTTAGCTAATGATCCCGAAACCAACATCATTTTATTATATTTAGAAAGTGTAAATGATGGAGAAAAATTTCTCAAAATAGTTCCGAATGCAACTCGTAAAAAACCTGTAATAATACTAAAAGCTGGAATTTCTGAAGCTGGTTCAAGAGCTGCTTCGAGCCATACAGGTGCATTAGCAGGAAATGATATCTCGTTTTCAATCGCATTTGATAAATGTGGAGTTATTCGAGCAAAAACTATGACAGATTTATTTGACATGGCTCGTATTTTTGATAGAGCAGCTCTTCCTAAAGGGAATCATTTTGTCATTGTAACTAATGCGGGTGGACCAGGAATTGTAGCAACAGATGCTTTTGATACGTACAAATTAGGTTTATCAAAATTATCTAATAGAGCTATTGAATTACTAAGAGTAAGATTACCAGCGGAAGCGGCCGTATATAATCCTGTAGATATCATTGGAGACGCACCACCTGAACGTTATAGAATTGCACTTGAAACTATTTTTAAAGAGGATACAAATTGTGCAGGTGCGTTAGTACTGGTTACTCCCCAAGCACAAACAAAACCAAATGAAGTCGCCCAAGTATTAAAAGAAATACAAGAGGAATTCCCCCAAA
>JAEOTN010000348.1 GCA_016839865.1 Promethearchaeota archaeon
ATGAACATGATCATTATATAAGAAGGTTGGATCGATAACATGTAATTTCCCCCGTTTTTCTTCAGATAAAGCAGGGATGTGTCTCTTTTCTTTACGTAAAGCGAGAATTTCGTTTATTTCTTTTTTTCCCAAAAATGTATGAGTAGAGTCAATGTATTTTATCCCGTTTTGGTCTTCCGGATTATGGGAACCAGTTACAATTATCCCTCCTCCATACCTTTCTTGATGTATATGATGAAGAATCACAGGAGTTGGCTGAATTCCTGCATCGTATACATCAATTCCCAAGGATAACAATGTCTTACAAATAATTTCTGAAAAAAGCGAACTAGTAAATCGGGTATCACGCCCCAGTACAATTTTCGTTCCTCTACCTAGCCAATGTCCATAATATTTAGTAATTTCTTCTACAATCTCAGGTGTTAAATCAACACCAACTTTTCCACGCATTCCACTGGGAGTCAGGTTCACTGTTCTCAATTCTGAAATTGGTTACTTTTGACTTATATGATATTCAGTACGTATTAATTTTTCTCATTTAATTGATATATCGTAAAGCTAATGTCCCATAATACTGAATCTGTGTCTATATTCCGATTTTAAATATGCTAATGATTTAAACAACATATGGAAAAAAGTATCGCGAATTTCTTCGCTAATAAAGGAATCTTGGTTTTTGGAGGAACTGGTACAATTGGGTCGGAAATTGTTAACCAACTCCTAAATTGCAATCCACGTGTCATTAGGATTTTTACAAATTCTGAAAATGAATTATGGGAAACCCAACTCAGATTTGAACACAAAGCAGAAAAGCTTCGTTTTCTATTGGGGGACATTAGGGATTTTGATCGTGTTCTAAAAGCTATGGAAGGCATCGATATAATTTTCAATGCTGCAGCAATAAAACATGTGCATATTAGCGAATATAATCCAATGGAAGCAATTACGGTTAATTTAATTGGGTTAAACAATATAATTGAAGCCGCAATAAATAAAAAAGTACAAAAACTGATCCAAATTTCAACTGATAAAGCTGTATCTCCAACTACGGTCATGGGAGCAACAAAAATGATCGGAGAAAAGTTATGTCTGTCTCGATATTTATCAAAAGGTTCGCATGAAATTTCTCTCTCTTGTGTGCGCTTTGGAAATGTCTTAGGATCTCGAGGTTCAATAATCCCCCTAATCAAAAAACAATTAATTCAATCGAACGAATTGCAATTAACTGGAAAAAAAATGAGACGGTTTTTCATGTCAATCAGTGAAGCTGTTTCGTTAGTTTTAAAAGCAGGAGTCATCTCAACAGGGGGAGAAATTTTTGTGCTAAAGATGCCTACAGTGAATATTCTAGACCTAATGGAGGTTATCGTTGATGAATACTGCCCTACGATTAATAAAAATCCCAAGGATATCGTAATTACAGAAACTCAACCGAAACCAGGAGAAAAATACGACGAAGAATTAGTTTCAGAAATTGAGCAAAAATTCTGCTTTGAAAATTCAGATATGTTGATTGTTGTTCCGGGTTTCGATTTTGGTCAAAAAAATATTGTTAAAAAACTTGGAAAACTGGGTAAACGTCTTAGCAAAGAATCCAAGCATTTGATTTCAACGAAAAATGCAACCCCTTTACCAAAACCAGAAATAAAACGAATACTGAAGGAATTAAAATTCATTTGATTGGTGTTTATGAAAAAAAAATACCCCCTGTTCGATATATATTGGGATAATGACGATATTAAACATGTCACGGATGTGATTCGACGAGGTAGCTATTGGGCATCAGGACCTGAAATTACCGAATTTGAAAATGCTTTAAAGAAATATTTCGGTGTGAAATTCGCCCTTGTATTCAATTCGGGAACGTCTGCGATGCATGCATTGCTTTTAGCTCATGAGATTAGCTCTGGTGAAGTGATTGTGCCATCTTTTTCATTCATATCTACTGCAAATGCTGTGATCTTAGCCGGTGCAACCCCCGTGTTTGCTGATATAGAAAAAAAATCGTTTGGATTGGATCCAGTTGACGTGAAAAATAAGATTACAGCAAAAACTAAAGCAATAGTCCCGATGCATTATGGTGGAAATGTTTGTGTTAATATTAAAAAATTACGAAACATCGCGGATGAACACAATATTTTACTCATAGAGGATAATGCCGAGAGTTTCGGAGCATCACTTAATGAAAAACTTGCAGGAACTTTTGGGCATTCAGCATTCTTGAGTTTTTGTCAAAATAAGATCATTACTACCGGTGAAGGGGGAGCTGTAATTACAAATGATGAAAAGGTATATGACAATTTGGGATTAATTCGTTCACACGGACGTGTGGAAAAGAGCGATGTTGACTATTTTCACGACACAGAGATAGAAGATTACATCTCTGTGGGGTATAATTTAAGAATGCCTTCAATATGTGCTGCATTGGGATTGTCTCAGCTCAAAAAGATTGATGCCATCATCACGAAACGGAAAAGGATAGGGAAATATTACAACAAGAATTTAACAGATATAAATGGTATTCAAACCATTCCAGAAAATGCTCAATCTTCACAAGTATACCAATTATATAGTATTCTAATTAAAAATAAAGATCTTCGAACACCTTTACAGCAGTTCCTACTACAAAATGGTATTTACACAAAGATTTACTTCGCACCTATTCATCAAAAGAAATTCTATGAAGAGAAATTCAAGAACACGGAAAACTTGCCAGTTACCGAGGATATTAGTCAGAGAATATTAACACTGCCATTTTCTCCAAATTTTCAGAATGTTGATCAAGATTACATCATTAATACAATTGCTAAATTCTTCAGGAATAAAAAGATCAAAGAGGAAAAACATTGAAATTAAAAATCGGGTATAGAAAAGTTGGTGAAAGCACTCCCTGTTTAATTATTGCAGAAGCAGGGGTAAATCATAATGGAGATTTAAATCTAGCTAAAAAACTGATAGATGTTGCTGCTAACGCGAAAGCGGATGCAATCAAGTTCCAAACATTCAAAACAGAGAATGTTATGACACGAAATTTAGAAAAAGCGGATTATCAAAAAATAACAACAAACGAAGAGGAAAATTTCTTTGAAATGGCGAAAAAATTAGAATTTCCATTTGAAATGTTCATAGAATTGAAAAATTATGCAGAATCAAAGAACCTCTTATTCTTATCCACTCCTTTTTGTAATGAGTCCGCAGAATTTCTGCACAAGATCAATCTATCGGCTTTCAAAATTAGCTCAGGAGATGTTGATAATTTTCCTTTTCTAAAAAAAATCATTCAGTTCAATAAGCCCATTATACTTTCTACTGGCACTGCTAATTTTCAAGAAGTCCAAGATATTGTCACATTCTTCAAGAAACACAAATTTTCAGATCTGATTTTGCTACAGTGTACCACTGCTTATCCAACTCCACTAAAAAATGTGAATTTAGAAGTGATCAAAACCTATAAACAAAATTTCCCCGATGTTGTTATTGGTTTTTCTGATCACTCACAAAGTGTAATTTTAGGGAGTGCTGCCCGAGCATTAGGAGCAATGGTGATCGAAAAACATATCACGATTGATAAATCTTTAGAGGGGCCCGATCATAAAGCATCTCTTAACCCAGAAGAATTTACGAATTATGTTAAAAATATCAGAGATGTAGAAATTGCATTGGGGCAATCTAATAAGGAAATCCAGGATATTGAGGTTCAAAACAAAATTACAGCCAGAAAAAGCATTGTGACCTTGATGGAGTTGAAGAAGGGGGAAATTATTGAGCAAAAGCATATCGCTATTAAAAGACCAGGAAGTGGAATACGTCCCAAATTTTTAACCGTAGTGTTAGGCAAACGGGTAACTAAAGACATAAAAAAAGATTATGTCTTACAAATGGATGATATAGAGTGGTAAGAAATGGTAAAGAAATTAGTTATTATTGGTGCCGGTGGATTTGGTAGAGAAACCGCTGAAATCGCACGACGGATCATAGATAAAGGGGAGTCGTTGGAAATTGCAGGTTTTCTAGATAATAATCAAGAAATGCACAACAAGATTATTAATGGGATTCCTGTTTTGGGAGATATTACGTGGAATCAACAAAACAAGGTAGCAGGAGAAGAATACCATTTTGTTTGCGCAATTGGAGATCCTGACACTAAGGAACAAGTTGTGAAAAAAGCACTAGAATTAAATTATCTCCCCTATACGTTAGTTGATCCAACTGTAATAATTGGAAGAGATGTTGAAATAGGTTTGGGAAGCATAATTTGCCCCGAAGTAATTCTAACATGTAATATAACAGTAAAAAACCACGTTATAATCAACCAAATTTGCTCTATCGGTCATGATGTAGTAATTTCAGATTACTGCACAATTAATCCATTAAGTGCAATTAGTGGTGGTGTGAAAATCGATGAAAAAGTCATGATTGGTACTCATTCTTCCATTCTTCAATATCTGGAAATCGGCAAAGGATCTATCGTGGCAGCTGGTGCTTGTGTGATAGCAAAAGTCCCAGAAAATGTTTTAGTTGCAGGAGTTCCTGCGCAAATTAAGAAAAAAAGGACGAAGTAATCACCTAAGATCAATATGTGATTTTTTTCTTAATCCATTTTGTATCAAATTTGGTGGTTTCTAAGATTTTTACAATCCTTTGGACTGATTGTCCATCACCATAGGGATTCACGGATTTTCGCACTATTTGTTTAAATTTGCCATCAGAAAGTGCTTTCTTAATAGCATGGATAATTGAAACCCTATCATGCTCTACATCAATAATGTTATTTCCTCTTTCTCTTCCAATCTGTCTATCACCTATATTAATAACGGGAAGATGAAATGAGGGAGCTTCTGCGATTCCACTGCTTGAATTCCCGATCATCACACTAGCATGATTCATCAAATTTAGGAATTTATCACGCGGAAGACTCGGATATGTTTGTACAAAAGGAAGAGATTCATATTCCTTTATTTTCGCAATCATTTTCCTTCCTCCTAAGTCAGAATTGGGATAAATGATTATCGTTTTAATCATTAATTCCTTTATTGCTTCCAAAGATTCAGTAATTTGTTCTTCAGCTTTGTCTGGTTCTGTAGAGACAGGATGTTGTATCATTAGTAGGAAGGTTTTTTTCGCATCTAACTTAAAGAAATGCTCGAAATCTGCATCAGAAAGAAATTGCATTTTTATAATATCATCTAATCCAGTTGATCCGACAGGAAATATTCTCCAAGCGTCCTCACCTAATTTTTGGATTCGTTTTGCACTTCCTTTTGTGAAAGGAAAATGAATATGAGACAATTTAGTAATAGCATGTCTTGCAGATTCATCTAATCCCCCCCATGAAGTATCTCCTCCACTTAAATGAGCTATAGGTATGTTTAAATAAGCCGCAGATATAACACCCCCCAAAATCTCGGCTCGATCCCCTAATACGAGTAAAATATCAGGTTTTGATTTTACTAAGTGATTTGAAACTCCTGCTATAGTTTTCCCAATGGATATTGCCATCGAATTTGGTTTTTCATTTTCAATTTCACATGGAATTTGAGCATTTATTGTGAAACCATCTTTTTTGATTTCTTCAACAGTATAACCAAAAGCCTTCACTAAATGCATACCAGTGACTATGAGATCCAAAGTAAAATGCTTATTATTTTTGAAAGCGGTTAATAATGGACGTAATAATCCGTATTCCGCTCGACTTCCAGTCACTACGCTTATTTTTTTCACGATGATCTCACTTATACAATGTTCATATTCCCTTTCTTGAGTATAAATTCTGCTAGTTCAAAATCGAATTCTGTATCAATATCAATGCTATGTTCATTTGGCATGAGATACGGAATGGTATTTTGTGAGAAAAATGAACGAGTCCTCTCAAGATTCTGTGGTGTAGACACATATATTGATCCATTAGGTCGATAAATGTCAAGTAATTGTTGTCTCGAAGTTTTTTTCATTGAATCACTGAACAAAGAAACCAAACGGTTATCTTCTATTTTTAATGACCATAGGGGATTGTGCTCGAAATTGCATACACTCATTACCACATCGGGTTTTTTCTCCTCAAACAATGAAATACACTCCAAAATATATTTTACGAATCGTAATGGGGAGGTAGGCTGTAATAACACAATAAGTTGTGGTCTTCGATTTTGTTTAGAGCATTTATTGATGACATCAAAAACAACATCAATCATAGGGCTGTCATCTTGTGCGAGAGATGAATTTCTCTTAAAAGTTTCAGCGCCAAAATCTTGAGAAATCCCTGCAATTTTTTTGTCATCTGTTGAAACGATAATTCTATCAAAGATTTTTGCTTTTTCTGCTATTTTAATGGAATATGCAATTAAAGGATAACCGTTGAGATTTTTTATGTTCTTTTGCGGAACACCTTTGGATCCACCTCTCGCAGGGATAATTGCAATTGTATTTCTAGTCATCAATAAGTCCTAGCTTTCTATTCATTATTATTTTTTGATCTTGATTTTTGTTTAATTTCTCTGATGAATTTCTCGAGAATATCTTGTGATGATATTCCAGATTTTTTTATAATCTCTCCTGAATGGGAAGGATTTTCGGTGATTTGTTGAATATATTTAATAATTTCCCCCGAGGATTCTGCTTCAAAGACCATTTTTGTTTTGATCAAATGAGGAAACAAGAGTTTTACCTTATCACTCACGCAGATTGATGGAACCCCATAACTAGCTGCTTCAAGAACAACAGAAGAATAAGCAGTAATATGTATATTCATAAAATTCAATAAGAAAGGTAAAGCGAGATCGGTTGCTTCTTCCAAATTATAATTGGAAATCCCTTTTTCCTTTAGGAGTGTTTGGTATGTGCCTAATTGTCCCATCATTAAGGGATGTAAACGAATCCACCAAAAAAATCTTTCATCACTAAGAGTCATTGCATCGAAAATGACAGATGGATCGTTTGAAGGTTGTAAACTAACAAGAATATTTCGTTTTTTTGAGAATTTTGTCATGTCATTCGTGTTTAGGAAGGATTTCACGATTTCATGATTTTTATTTTTCCATAAATTGATCCAGAGATTGCCCCCTACATAAATCTGAGGAG
>JAEOTN010000349.1 GCA_016839865.1 Promethearchaeota archaeon
AATAACATCTTGTGTAATTTTGGAAGTAAAATGATAATCCTCAGATAAAAAAAGATCAACACCATTTTTCAAAGTAGTAATTAAAATATTACAATCATTAGTAATATCCTTTGGCTCAACACCATGATGTTTTTTCATTGATTTTATACATTTCATACCAAATTGACTTGAAAAAAATCTATTTTTAAAATCAATTATTGTGGCATGAGTATGTTTCCAGCGATTTATTGCTTGATCGTATTCGTAATCAGAAATACGATCCCAGATTTTTAACTGCTCTAATTCACTCACTACAACAGATGTTATAAAACAATGAATTTTATCCTTGGATAACAGTTTGATTGCCTCATCAACAGAATTACTTGGTTTTAGTAAAAAAGAAGTATCAAAAGAAACACTTCTTAAATCCAATAAATGAACCATATTATCTTTAAATATGATTATTGGATTTAATGATTTCTAAAGTCAAGTCTAGAATTTTAAATAGTACTTTGTTATTACTATTAATCGGAGGCTGAAATATGAAGAAGAGATTAATTGTTTTGATGATATTTATTTTATTTGCAAGTATGTCTGCTACAACAGCTATAAATATACCAATAACAAAACCTCTGAATATTGAAAAGTATAACTTAACCAAAAAATCAGTTCATTCAATTGAAGAATTTGAATTAGATTTACCAGTGGATGACTGGGATGGTGAATTTGCTGGAGCATATGGAAATATTATTATTACAGAAGAGGGAAGAGATTTCGAAACCTATGGATATATTGGTGGAGTTTATATTGGGGATAATTTTGACCAATTTTATGGAAATATCTATAACATTGATAAAGAGCAAATAGGTACTATAGGTGCATATTCAAAAAGCATTTTTATGGTAGGTAGAATACAAAACATTGAAGAAAAAAAGGCACCAATTGTGGGTTTTCTATTAAAAAATGAAACCATGTTTTTTGGACGAATGATGAGTTTATTTGGACCAGCTCCATATATAATTGGATATCATTGGGAAACATGAAAATATCATATAAAATGAATTAATACGATTTACATATTTTATTCCTAAGGTTTTTATACAATAAAACAATTTATAATAATGATTTAGTGGAGGTGAAAGATGAAAAAAATATTACCAATTTTAATTATAGGAATTTTAGTACTGGGTGGAGCTGGAGCAACATCAATTTTTAATTATGAAATTAAAAATGATAAAGAAATAAATAGGGTAAAATTTTCAGCACAAGTTGAGATAAGTAAAGAAGATGAATACTTAAATTTGAATTTTGAAGGGACAAATTCTTGGTTAGCAGAACCAGGAAAACCACTTTTACCAATTTATGTTCAAACATTTGAGTTTTCAAAAAATGCAAAAATAAAAGGAGTCAGTTGTGAGTATTCGACAGTAGAGGAAAAAAGAATTTCCGGAGTTATAACACCTTGTCCAGAAATACAAACAAACGAAAACATTAAACAGTTAAGTAAGGAATCACAAATTATTGAAAACAATGAAATTTATGAAAGTGAAAGCTTATTTCCTGATAGTTGGTATGATTATAGTATTAGATGTGGATTAAACAGAGAAGAGATACCTACTACTTTTGTAACTGTTGTACTTTATCCTGTTAGATATTCACCAGCGAAAAATACATTATACTATTTTTCAGAAGCAGATATCCAAATAGATTATAAAGAAACAGATAGAGAAACAACAACTTCAACTATTGAATCTTATGATTTAGTTATAATTGCACCATCTTTATTTGAGGAAGATTTACAACCACTTGTCGATCATAAAATAGCTCATGGAACAAATACTCTTCTAAAAACAACTGAAGCAATATACAGTGAATATGAGGGACGTGACACACCTGAACAAATAAAATATTTCATATTAGATGCATTAGAATCTTATGAAATAAAATATGTACTTTTAGTCGGAGGTTTGAATTCATATTTATATGCAAAAGATAGAGACGATATCAACCATGGTAGCTCGGCTTGGCATCTTCCAGTTAGATATGCAAATATCAGACATACTGATGAAAAAAGCTGTATATCTGATCTCTACTTTGGAGACATTTATAGGTATAATGAAGAAACTGAGGAATGGGAATTTGAAGATTGGGATTCAAGCGGAGATGGTAAATTTGCATATGTTTCACCTAGCCCTAACAGAGATACATTAGACCTTGTTCCTGATTTATACTATGGAAGACTTGCATGCAGAAATAATCGAGAAGTGCAAATAATGGTAGATAAGATAATAAATTATGAATCTACCCCACCAGAACAAAAACCATGGTTTAAAAGAATGATAGGTGTCGGAGGTATGACGTTTGATTATTACGAGGGAAAACCAGATGGAGAATGGTCATGTGATGTTGCAATGGAACAAATGGGCGATCTTATAGATGAAGAAGTAAGAGTATATGCCTCACATAAAGGAACTAATGAACCTACTATTCCAGAAGATGTTATTCCATCGATGAGTGAAGGTGCAGGATATGTATTTTTCCAAGGACATGGTGATTCAGTAAAATGGAATACCCATCCTATCGATGATCCAAACGAGTGGATAGGCGCTACTATGGTCTATGACTTTTTTAAGTGCACTAATCAAGAAAAATTACCAATAGTAATTGTTGGTGGATGTCATAACGCTCTATTCAATATCTCAATACTTAGTATATTATTTGGACATTTTAGAGAGTCGACACATAATTATTACTGGACTAAAACCCTTTCACCGTTTTGTTTTTGCTGGGGAATGTGCGTTGTAAAGCGAGGTGGAGCCATTGCTTCTACAGGTTGCACCGGATACGGTTTTGCTTCACCAACTCCTCTAAATCATAGCGGTGGATTAGAAGTTGGTTTCTTCACTGAAATTGGTCAAAATGGCGCAGACACTCTTGGAGCCGCTCATAGCGGATCTATTAGAGAGTTCATGTCAAGAACTCGAATTACAGGAAATGAATACTTTTGTATAACCATTTGGCAACTATTTGGTGATCCAAGTCTTAAATTAGGGGGATATCCCTCTTCTTAATTTTTTTCTAACCTTTTTAATTGTTTGAATTGATTTAACAAAAAAATTTTGAAAAATTATAGATTCGAGAATTCAAGAAAATTTAATAGTCGATTAGTCGGGTTGATAATATTTTTATCTCGCCACAAATAAAAAACTTCAACATCATCATCCCAAAGAATATCATTTGGCCACACAAAAGAAAATAATAAACAATCTTTTCTCCATTCATTTCGATCAATTTCTATTCCTTCACCATATATTTTCTCTTCAGGTTTATGATTACAATTGTAATAC
>JAEOTN010000350.1 GCA_016839865.1 Promethearchaeota archaeon
CGTATTTAATGACTGTATCTTTGAGAAAGGTGTATATAGTGAATAAATGAATTTGTTGAAATCCCTTGAAGATAGATTCAAAAATTTGGAGACAACCTGGGAACTGGATCAGACTATATGCAAGAAAAAAATAGGCCAGCTCTGCTACGCTGGTAAATGGAATCCACCACAATGTAATTGCTGAAATTAAGGTGATCTGTATAATTCCAGTGAACATCTGGAACCAAATGAAGATTTGGATATATTTAAACGCCTTTTTTGGATTTATATGTTCATACTCGCCAACAAACCGTAACAAGCCATCGTTTAGTTGTCCTGCAACATCCGCATCTTGTCCTCGGGTTGAGCCGAAATCAAAGAAACCAAAAGCGAACCCGAGAAATCCATAGACGATTTTATTATAACCCTCAATTTCTGGATACTTCATGATCAAAGGCAAGATTACAGCAAACATTGCTATAAAGAAAATAGAACCTAGTAATATGGCTAGCATGTTGTAATACCAACCTCCTACTAGTCTATGCATCCCTACGGTTTGATAATTATCCTTCTGGTTTTGTGTTTTTTGCTGCTTTTTCATTTTCTTACCAACAAAGCTTTTATCTATTCAATTTCAGAGAGTTGCATTTTTGGTACTCTTGACCAGTACGATTTTGCACGTTTCACCCAAGAAGCAAATTGCTCAGGAGATTCTGGGTAGTTTTCGTAATGTTTTCGAATATCTCCAGAAATTTCCATGGAATTCAACAACGATCTAAAACTTTGGATGGAATATCTCCTCGTCACTATACCCCATAGTAGTACTAATGCAATACGAATCAATTTCTTAGTGGGGATATGCAATTCGAAATCTTGATGCATGGAGGAGAAATCTTCTGCAGAGAATATTACATCCTTCTCGAATAAATATTCATTTTCTTTCATTGTCACATTTGCAGCAGCAGGTATTTGCGCTAGCATACCAGCAAATTTTGCTCCTTGATCCCGGAAATATCTCACGTTGATGTCCCATAGTGCTGATTTGCTGAGATCATCTGCTTTTAAGGCTTTCTCAACGACTTCCAACGCAATTTTGGCTTCAGTATATCCTGAAGTAATTCCTTCACCAGAAAATGGTTTAGTTAAACACCCAGAATCCCCTATACATAGGAAATTATCTGCCACTAGAGAATAGGGAGGACGTCGATAGGGAGTACTTCCTCGTTCTTCCTTTACTACTTCATATTCAGGAATTGTGATGATTTCAAGAAATTTCTTCATCACGCGCTCTCCATTTTCATAGCTAAGAGGCTGTCCGATCCCTAATATGGCATCACCTTCTGGGCTCGGAGCAATCCAAGTTTTGAAAAATGTCCATCCTTCGTCCGAGATGGAATCTTCCCCCAGCCATTTAATGTAGTATAAGATCACATAGAATAGTTCATCCGTTCCTACAGAGAATGTTTCAACTCCATAATCATCTGGTAGTGAAACGCGAACGGCTCCACTAATTCCAGAAGCATCCACAATCAATTTACCAAAGAATTCTAACTGCCGCTCATCGGAGGTTTCTGCATAGATTCCAATTAACTTATCATTTTTTAATTTCGGACCAGTGTATTGAGTATCAAATTGGAACTTCACTCCTGCCTTTTCAGCATATCCAGCAAGGCGTTTGAGGTAAAAGGGTAACCGTAATACATGATAAGGATAAGACACGATTTTAGGATAGTTTCCATAGGGGGATAGACTAATACTTACATCTTTAATGGTAACAAATTCTTCACTATCTTTAACGGGCTTTGGAATTTCAAATTCCTTGAATTTTTCGCTGTCAAAATGAAAACCATCTATATTATGCCCAATTTCTCTTCTTTTCTCTACAATTAACACCGAGAAACCCTTTTCTGCCATTTTCCAGCTGAAATATAGACCTGCGGGTCCAGCACCTACTACGACTATATCAAAAATCGTATCCATGCTCTAATTTTGCTAGTAAAGGTTTTAGTCTTTTTGTTAGCCATTTTTGTTTAATTTAGAAAACTCTATTTTGCATTGGGATCGCTTTCCATTACCCCGAAAAGGTTTCCATCAAGGTCTTTGAAATAGGCAATCCATCCTTCTCCAGGAATTGCATGTTTTGGATTAGTAATTGTTCCACCGTGTTTTTTGATTTTCTTAATCACTGTATCGATATCTTGAACACCGATAGTATTTACAACTATATCCTCGTCAGATTCTTTTTTGGCTAGAGCTCCCTCAATTCCGGGACGACTCTTAGGTCCACTTTTAGTGAACCAATAAGGAATAGGACCTCCCCACTGAGTAAATTCCCAACCTAATGCATCAGAATAGAATTTCATTGCTTTCTTGGGATCTTTAGCAGGAATTTCGAAATGTATGATTTTATGGCTTTGTGATTTTTTACGTGGCATACCACAAATAACTGTAAAAGAATAAAAAAAACTCACGCTTATGAACTAAAATAGTTAAAAATTCGTTTAATCATGCTTTAAATCGTATTTTTCTATGGAATTATAGACCTAAATGGGTAACGCTAAATCTTGACTGCGATTTTATTTATAATTAACAGATAATTTTTTAATACTAAGAGTTCAGAAATACTCAAACAACAAACTAAAGAACTTCCCGTAACCATTTTTGGTGACTTATTCAATGCATAGTAATTCAGGTCAAGTCCGATATAATTTTGCAGATTTCCGAAGAAATTTCGCACAGCTTCCCGTGGATAATGAATTTTATTACAATTCTATGGCTTTGTGGAAAGCAATCGAATTCAAAGGGATTGAAATCCTTGTAGAATATAATTTCGAGCGAGGAGTATACTTATGCCATTTCCGTAGAGATGGAAGGGAATATGACCCAAAAGAAGTGCCGTTTGATGCTTTCACATGGGAATCTTTATATGATCATATTAAGACAGAGCTACGTACGATTTCATTCCAAGAGTTCATCGGAGTTTTAAATAAAAGGAAAATTTCCAATATCCTTCGTGAGGATTTTGCTCCTGTCTTTCAAGTAAAAGAAGAACCAGAAGACGAATACTAAAAATTTAAGATTTTTAGCAATCACTTCCTCAAGTACCATCTATACATTTGCTGCCTGTTTATTTATTTCTAAAAGTTTCCATATTTAACCTCACATTCAAATACGTAGAGAACTTACTTAGTTTATTCGCAAATTAAATTGAGCGAGTCCGTCGAAAGTGTACAAGAAAAAACAGACAATCATCCTCATGGATCTCGTTTATGCTCATAATGCGGATTATCACTGGTTTCTAAATACCAACGTAATAGTTGTTCTTTCAATTCAGCAATTATTTGTGTAAATTTTGGTTCCTCGAAGAGATTGTGTAACTCCGTTGGATCATTTTCTAGATCATAGAGTTCTTCTACGGCTTCAGGACTCGAGCGAAGAGTCATTTTCCATTTTTTAGTTCGTATCATTGTTGCCCTACAGCGTGTGAATGGAATATCTTTTTGCACTTTTCCCTTATAATAATAAATACCTACACCAGGAACTTCGGTGGAACTTGAAATATCTTCAAAAGCTTGTGGTTCCCGTTGATCATACCCTCCTTCCGCAAACACCACATCCCTATGAGTTTTTGTAGATCCTCTAATTAATGGAAGTAACGACTTTCCGAAATGAGTATAAGGATGTTCAATTCCTGCCACTTCTAGAATTGTAGGAAACACGTCAATTGTCTGAGTAAGAACTTCTGAATGAGTTACAGAAGACCGTTCTTTAGGGAGCTTGATGAGAAAAGGTACATTTAGGAGGGTATCTTCCATCCCGGTAGGCCATTTTTCCGTAAGACCATAACTACAAACATAGTCACCATGATCGGCAAAAATTGAAACTAGAGTATTATCATACATTTTTAACTCTTTCAACTTCTGGATTAATTTCCCAAATAAATCATCTACTTTGGTGCACATTCCGTAATAAGTAGCCAAAATTTCTCGATAATCATCATCAGAGAGTTTATCTAAATCATATTTCTGATGCATGATATTGACGTAAGCTGGTTTTTTTGCTCGATCTGTTTGTTCTAATGTGAAAGGATAAGGAGAAATCAGTTTACTACGCTCATACATAGAGAAATAGGGATCCTCTACTTCATAAGGGGGATGAGGAAAAGCGATGGGAACATATAAGCAGAAAGGTTTGCGAGTTTTTAATTTCGATTTCCCAACTTTCTCAAGATATTTTAGTGTGTTTTTGATTATTTTAGCATCAATACTTTTTCTTGCCTGTTCATCAGGTATTTTCCCTGCATAAAATGTATTGTACCATTTTGATTCTTTCGAAAAAGGGCGTTTCCCCATCACAATCTTGGCTAGATGTGCAATTTCAGGTATTGAAAGCATCTTCTTATAATCTTTCATCTTTCTCAGTTTCAAACCCAAACGGATCATTCGGAAAAGCCCAAATTTCTTTATACCTTCTTTTATAACAGGTCCAATCAAATCCCTTACCAAACCCCCAATTCGTTTCGTTACACTTTCATGAATTGCTGATTTTTGAAATAGGTCATTTCTTCCAATCCACATCACTTCATAACCGTTCTCTTTAAGGATATGAAATAAATTCTCTTCTCCAGGTCGTAATAATTGATATAGGCTACGATGAGCACCATTATGAGGATATTGTCCAGTAAAGGTGCATATGCGTGATGGAGCACACACAGGATTTACAGAAAAATTCTGAGTAAAAATAATTCCTCCATCATCTACTAATCCACGCATATTAGGCATCTTGATTTGAGGATTGGTTATTACTTCACCCCTCATCTCGTCAGGTACGAAGATAAGGATATTTGGTCTGGAATCTGCTTTTTTTTTCATTTTTCCCATTCTTATTTTCATTTCTTTTTCATTACGCACCAGAAATCCTAGGCATAAGATCAGGTCGATAGCTCCGTTGCATGTACTCATGCACTACGTGAAGTAACTGTTCAACAGAATACTCCTTCCAAACTTCCCCGTACTTTTCTAAATCTTTTTTCGACCTTTTAGAAATATAATCCAGCATTAACCGTTGTTTCAATTTAACATAATGGAGATCATCCCATAGATTTTTCAATTCTTGTGGATCTTTCTTCAAATCAAATATTTCTCCGAAATTTTTGTTATAGTAAAAGACGATTTTGAAATGGTCAATAACAAACGTATTCATGAAAATTTCCGTGGGAGATTGTCGAAATTCACAAATAATATGATCCCTAGTTGTTTTTTTACGTCCTTGGAACACTTCACTTTGGTCCACTCCCGACATTTCTCCGGGAATTTTGATATCCGCTAAAGAGAGTATTGTAGGAGCGATATCCTCAAGCGAAACGTAGGATTGAGAGATTTTGTTTTTCTTTTTTGAGCCAGGAATTTTAATTATGAATGGAACTTTCATCCCATCATCATATGGGAAGGGTCCTTTATAGTACAGCCCATGTTGCCCAAAATGATCACCATGATCACTTGTGAATATGACTACTGTATCATTGCTTTGACCATTCTCTTCTAATTTCTTTAAGATATTCCCAATACAATCATCAACCAGCGAAGTTTTTCCATACATAGAGGTAATCGACTTCGCATCTAATGATTTTATATGAGCATGTGCATGTAGGCCATGAACTAATTGAGGTTCTTGTTGATTTTTAACGAAATCTACAAGATATCTTGTAAATGGAACTATTTTTTGAACCCACGGAATTTTTTGGAGTTTTCTACTAATTATCTCCAATCTACTGGGTTTAGTTTTTGTAGTTTTTTCATCACTTGAGTTTCGACGTTTGTTTTTTCGTATCTTATTAATTAAGATTTGAATACCAGCGATTATTCTTACCATGATTTTCATAAATGGATTCTGTGTAATCTTCAAGAGATAGTTAGATTTTCGATGTTCTCCCCATTTTTTCTTTGGAATCTTAATCTTCTTAGGATCATACATGCTATACCATGGTTCTGGGCATGCATGTGGATAATGAGGATCTGGAAAACTAATCCACATAAAGAAGTTTTCTCCTGATTCCTTGAATTTATCCAATTGGGATATTGACCGTTCTTGAATCCAGCGTGAATGGTGAAATTTCTCGGGTAATTTCCATGCATATGGGAGAATTTGTCCAATCATTA
>JAEOTN010000351.1 GCA_016839865.1 Promethearchaeota archaeon
CGAATATTAAATTTATAAAAAAACAAGTAAAAGTCTATTTCCCGACTTCTCTTTTTTTCTGTCTTAAGTCCTTTCCCCTGCACCGACGACACTTTTTGGCGGTGTAAGAATTAAGCGCGCCACATTTTCTACAGACTTTCTTGTACAAAAGGTAGTGGGCAGCAATTTTACGTTTGATAGGGTCTCCAATTGGCATTGTAATCATTTCTGAAATTCGTATGTCTTCCTATCTAGCTTAACTAAAAAATTTTGTGGAAAACTACAATTAAACGATTTTCTGCAAACGAAATCGGCAAAATTTTTTAAAAATGCAATATAGACAAAAGAGAAAATGCCTATCGAACTAAAGAGTGAAGAAGAATTCTTAGATTTTTCCAAACGAGCTCAAAGTTGTAGAGTCAAACGAAGCGGTGATGTTGTTAAGTTGAAGTTGAGGACAAAGAAGTCCTTATATATATTTAAAACAACTCCCGAGAAAGCCAATATACTCACAAAACGTTTGGATATCGATATTATCGAATTATAGATCAGTTTAATTCTATAATATCTGTGAGTCCCGCGATCCCTCTTTAGATCAATCGGTATTGGGTGATTTAAGGAGGAAAACAAAAATTCGTAAATTGCCAGTGTGTAAAACATGTATCTCTGGTTCGCTTTGTTATAGTTGTCAAGAACGTTTTGATCAAGGATTCATTACTCAATTTGATATTGACCTTGCTAATGATTTAATGGAGTTTCAAGAGAAAGATTTCCCTGAATTGAAAACGGTATCATTCCATAATGCTATTGATGTTCAAGATATCGTATTTATAGTAGTTGGTAAGGGAGATGGCATCAAGATTAGTCCAGAATTATTACTAAAAATCAAAGACCTCTATATAATACAAAATATTGTTCTGATTGAGAAAGGACCGTTAAAGGAAATGATTCAGGAGTTAATTTCACCAGAAATTTTGTTAGGAGTCAATCAGATTTACTTACCTACCATGGAAACGGAATATCGAGTCAATATATCAGATCCAGATCGGTTAATACGCAGCGATGGATATATCGGAAAGCACCGAATCCCACTAGATTCGCTTGAAAAAGCATGTTCCATAATGATACGTGGGATTACTAAAGTGTCTTTCACATAAAAAAAGTAATTATTTTATTTTTCATATTTTAATTTGGGCTGACGTGCGGCTGTAACTTCGTCTAATCGTCCAACTACTGTCTTATTTGGTGCGTTTTTTAAGAGATCAGGGTTCTTTTCGGATTCTTCTTTGATTTTTCCAAGAGTTTCGGCAAATGAATCTAAAGTCTCTTTAGTTTCTGTTTCAGTTGGTTCGACCATAATCGCTCCTGATACAATAAGAGGGAAATAAATGGTTGGTGCATGAAATCCATAATCTAGAAGGCGTTTAGCTAAATCTAGTGTTGTACACTGATTTCCCAGTGTTTCATCATTTATCACGAATTCATGTTGACATATCCGATCATAAGGAAGATTGAAAGAAGTTTTTAGAATGGATCGAAGATAATTTGCATTTAAAACAGCATTTTCGGAAGCTTTGGTTAAACCATCTTCACCCAACATCAGAATATAAGTATAAGCTCGGACCAGAATTCCGAAGTTTCCGAAAAAGGCTTTAACTTTACCAATTGATTTTGTTGCTGAATTCATCAATTGATATTCATCTTTATTCTTTTCAATACGAGGATTAGGCAGATATTCTTTCAAAAATCCCTTTACTCCGACAGGACCTGATCCAGGACCTCCTCCTCCATGAGGAGTTGAAAAGGTTTTATGTAAATTTAGATGAATAATATCGAATCCCATTTCACCTGGCTTGCATTTTCCCATCATAGCATTCATATTTGCACCGTCATAATATGCAAGACCTCCAAATTTATGGACAATCTCCGTTATTTTCAAGATATTTCGGTCAAATAAGCCAAGAGTATTGGGATTAGTTAACATAATTCCAGCAACTTCACCTTGTTTCATTGCAGCTTCCAATTCCTCCAAAGAGACTTCTCCTTCTTTGGTGGAAGCTATTGTAATCACCCCATATTGGCACATTGCAGCAGTTGCAGGATTCGTTCCATGAGCTGAGTCCGGTATTATAATAAATTTTTTCTGCTCACCTTTTTCATGAAAATACTTTTTCATTAGGGTGATTCCAGTGAACTCTCCATGTGCACCTGCAGAAGGTTGTAGCGTAAATGCGTCCATTCCAGTAATTTTGCACAATTTTTGTTCTAGATCATACATCAATTCCAGAGATCCTTGACTTTGACAAGGTGATTGGTAAGGATGAGTTGCGAATCCAGGTAATGAAGCTGTATATTCGTTGATTTTTGGATTATATTTCATAGTACAAGAACCAAGAGGGTAGAATCCAGTATCCACTCCAAAATTCCGAGTTGACAATTCAACATAATGCCGTACGAGCTCTACTTCAGAAACTTCGGGTAAGATAATTTCTTCATCACATTCATATCCATGATCTGGTTCGATTAATACCTTAGGAATAAGTTTCTCTATTGATTCATCCGTTAATGCTATATCGGGAATTCTGTGTCGGGTGAGAGGACAATTCTTACTCTTTTCAAAGATAGTTTTCATTTCTTATTTCCCTCCCAATCCAGTCATAGCTTTCTCAGCTATAGAGATTAATTTCTCAACGCCTTCTAAATTATTCATTTCAGTTACACAAGCGATTTGATACTCCTTATCATCCTTAAACTCGTAATTTGAAACCATTTGCAAGTAATTTAATTTTTGATCAGACAATGGGCAAGGAGGAAGAATTTTTTCCGCAAGGCAGAATTCTTCAAATTTCTCATAAAAGCCCTTGGATGTTTCCATCAAAAATTCATTATATGTGGGTTGTGTATGATTGAGTATCTTGATCCCATCAATTTCATGGAGTTTTTGTTTTAGATAATAGGAGTTTTTTACATTAATCTCTGCAACTTTCCGCAAACCCGTATATCCCATTGCTGTTAGATACACAACTACAGCTAATCCACAGAGAGCTTGATTAGAACAGATATTTGAGAGTGCTTTCTCTCTTCTTATGTGTTGTTCTCGGGCTTGTAGTGTTAGAAGATATCCCTTTTTATCACCGTGTTGTTCTTTAGTTTCTCCCACAATACGTCCTGGTAGTTTACGATAATACTTCTTTGTTGTTGCAAGATATCCTAATGTAGGTCCACCAAATCCCATTGGTATACCAAATGGTTGACCTTCTCCACATACAATATCTACACCAACATCAGAGGGTTTTTTAAGTAACCCTAGAGAAGAGGATTCACTAATTACTTCAATTACCAACGTCTTTGGAGAAATTTCTTTGATTTTCTTACTGAGTGCGTCTATATCAAGAAGATTCCCAACAAAAGTGGGATTTTGTATTACTACTGCAGCATAATCCACGTTTAATATCTCGGAATACTTATCAAGTGTCGCTGTGCTAATCGTGAAGTCACAAGCAAATCCATATGTTTCAAACACTCGATAATATTCGGGATTCAACTCCCCAATAACTAGAAGTTTATCTTTTCGAGTAATGCTTTTTGACATAATAGCTGCTTCTGCTAGTGCATTTGCACCATCATAGACAGAAGCATTCGTTGCGTACATTCCCGTAATGTTACAGATTACCGTTTGGTATTCAAAAATTGCTTGGAGGTATCCTTGAGAAATTTCTGGCTGATAGGGAGTATATGCAGTATAAAATTCATTTCGTGAAGTGATCTGATTGACAACAGGAGGAATATAATGATTGTAACTGCCTGCACCACGAAAATATGATTTGTACACGGTGTTTTTTTCCGCCAACTCTTCCATTTTTGCCTTTGTCTCTAGTTCAGACAGTCCTTTCCCAATTTCCAGTTTCGGATTCAGGATAGGTTTTGGAACATCTTGAAATAACGCATCGATAGTTGGGACACCGATTTTTTTAAGCATTTCTTGAATATCTTGCTCTGATAAAGGGGAAAAATCCATACTTATTTTGCTTCCTCAACCAACTTTTTGTATGCTGTAGCGTCCAGTAATCCAGAGAGTTCATCAGGATTACTTAGCTCGATTTTTATTAGCCATCCATTTTCATATGGAGATGTATTAACTAGTTCAAATTCTTCGTCTTCCTCTAACTTGGGATTGTTTTCGATTACTTTTCCGGACACAGGAAGATATACACTTTCAACAGCTTTTACTGATTCAAGGTTAACAAATACATCTCCCTTATTTTCACCCGAAGGGGCAAATTCAACAAATACAATATCTCCAAGCTCGTGTTGTGCGTAATCTGAAATACCAATTAATGCGGTATTATCATCTAGTTTTTTGACCCATTCATGGGTTTTTGCATATTTTAGATTATCTGGAAAATTCATGATTGTTTACCTCAGTTATTTTTTATGAACGTCATAAAAAGGTGTTTTTACTATTTTTGCTTTAGATTTTTTACCTCGAATTTCAATATTGATTTTAGTATCGATCGTAATAAATTCCTTCTTTAAAATTACTAAGCCAATAGCTTTTTTTAGAAGAGGAGAGTAAGTTCCGGATGTAACATACCCGATTTCATCCCCCTCCAGAGAAAATACTTTGTAGCCCTCCCGACCAATACCTTTATCGATCATTTCAAATCCGACAATTTTTCGTGAAGCGCCATTTGTTTTCTGATTAATTAATACTTCTTTTCCGATGAAGTCAATTCCTTCTTTAGGTTTGACTACAAATCCAATTCCTGCTTCCACTGGTGTGATCTCATTAGTCAATTCATGACCATAAAGTGAAAAACATGCCTCTAATCGCAATGTATCCCGAGCGCCTAATCCAATTGGAAGAATCCCAAATTCTTTCCCCTGTTTTAATATTGCGTCCCAGACTTTCACTGCATCTGCTACTTCAAATGAGATTTCGAATCCAAATTCTCCAGTATACCCAGTTTGTGCAATAAACACTTCCGCACCGAGTAATTGAGTTTCTAGAAAGTGAAATCGCTTGAGGTCCTTGATGCTATCAGATAGCAGTGGATCTAGCACTTCGAGGGATTTGGGACCTTGTATCGCATATCTACCTCGTAGATTTGATAAATCCTTCAATCGAACGTTATATTCTCCCTCCTCAATATGTTTGTTTAGCCAATTTATATCCTTATCACGGTTAGCGGCGTTGATTATTATTCGATATTTCGTCTCAGAATGCTGATAGTTAAAAGAATCCTCAATTGTTGTTCCATTTTCATAACAAAAACATCCATATTGGGATTTTCCATTATACAACAAATTCAGGTCATTGGTATACATTTTTTGAAGGAAGGGTTTTGCATCTGGACCTTCTATAATCACCTCACCCATATGGGAGATATCGAAAATTCCCACGTTTTCACGAACATTGAGGTGTTCTTTAATAACTCCAGTGCTCTTGTATTGCACAGGCATATGGTATCCTGCGAATTCAATCATCTTTGCGCCCAATTCCACGTGTGTGGCATGTAGCGGTACTCTTTTCACCATTATAACTCGCTTATTATAGTCGGTTTAATGATTATCTTTGGATATGCGGATATTTAGTAGTTTTTATTATGATTTTATTAATTAAGGATAGTCAAAAATAGAAAAACTATCCTTATTTTATTCACGATCGAGAAACCAGATAAATTTCCTTAAAATTTTCTAAATTGGATCCATGGGCTTAATTTCCCATAGAGCCCCCAATCAACAATATTCAAAAAAATTTTAAACTATGAAATGTTTGGAGACTTATACTTCTTTAAATAAGAATATAAGTGAAAAACATGAGTTTAGGCGGACAACCCGTTCTTTTGTTAAAAGAAGGAGCGGAAAGACAACAAGGTAAAAATGCACAGCAAAATAATATTGCTGCTGCAAAAGTAATTGCCGAAGCGGTTCGAACGAGTCTTGGACCACAAGGTATGGATAAGATGTTGGTAGACCAATTCGGAGATGTGACCATCACTAATGATGGAGCCACAATCTTAAAAGAGATTGATGTCCAACACCCAGCAGCTAAAATGATTGTAGAGGTTGCTAAGACACAAGATGACGAGGTAGGAGATGGAACAACTACAGCAGTTGTGTTGACTGGTGAATTATTAAAACGTGCTGGTAAATTATTGGAACAAAAAATCCATCCTACGATTATTACTGAGGGATTCCAAAAAGCAGCGGAAAAAGCTTTAGAGATTTTAGACAATATTGGTACGAAAGTCGATCCAAAAGATGAAAACATCTTGAAACAAGCAGCAATGACTGCCATGTCTAGCAAAATCATTAATGAAAGCAAGGATAATATTGCAGAAATTGCAGTAA
>JAEOTN010000352.1 GCA_016839865.1 Promethearchaeota archaeon
AAATTCATCGGTAAGGATAGAATGCAATACGCCTATGCATGGAAATCCCTTTTTAATCTTGGAATTAACTGCTGTGGAGGATCCGATGCTCCTGTTGATGAACCAAATCCGTTCTATGGAGTATACGCAGCTGTAACTCGTCAGAAATTGAACGGAATCCCTGAAGAGGGGTGGTTACCAGATCAAAAACTCTCAGTATGGGATGCATTGCAGTTGTATACTAAAGGAGCAGCCTATGCTGAATATCAAGAACATCAAAAAGGAGTACTGAAGTCAGGATATCTCGCAGACTTTATCCTTGTAAATAACGACCCATTCCAAATTCTAGCCAAAGAAATAAAAAACATCGAAGTACAGAAAACCTTCCTTGGAGGAAAAGAAGTATATTCTGTTACTTGATAACGTGTAATATTTGTTCCCGAATCTTCTCTATCATATACATACCGTGTTTATTAGAGTCACCCATATCATACTCAAGATTAAACAGAACCACAAGCACAGCCTTTTTTCCAATTGAATGCATTAAAAACCTTCCAACCGGTGTTTTAATTGATATATCATCAAATTGTAGGTCCTTGTTTTTTTGTTCATTCATAACAGCTGATGTAAAACCTTGAGCACATAGCAAAAATTTGGATGTAAGTACTGATATATGGTTCACATTACTGAAGATCGAGTGAAATCCACTGTTCTCTGGTAAAATTAATTCTCCTGCAGCGGTAATAATTGCCGTTGCTATCACATTATCCATTTTTTCTACGATTTTTAGATAAATTTGTAATTCATTTTGAGACTCAGTATTCAATAATGGGGGGGTAGTGTTAGTCTCTCGTTTCTTTTTATTCTTAACCCATCGGGCTAAACTCATCTGAGAAACTCCAAATTTCTCAATTGTTTCTTGGTAAGTATGATTTTCTAAATAAGAAAGAATATCTTTCCTTTCCTTTGCAGTATATCGTTTTCCATGTGACATATGGTCTTTATGATACTAACACCTATAAGTGTTAGCAATACACATAATTGTGTTAGTGATCAGTGATCTAAGGTTTATTCTCAAAATGATTAAAATCACAAGTGTTAGTATAAATTGATCCTATTATGGAAGAGATTCCGATTTACCTGATCTTGTGAATTTAACTGCTCAATTCTTCTATTTTATGGCTAACTTTATCCACAAATTTCCATCCTTCACTTGTTTTAACGAGATTATGATAGTCTATATAGCTATTTAGTCGAATCCGAGCAAAAGCTATAGTTCCTTCCACTAATAGACCGAGTAAATCACATCGCATCTGTGGGGCATATTCTGCTTTTTTTTCAGGTGTGAATCGTTCGTCTTCTTCTCCCCAATGGTCTAGTAAATTTTTACTGGTATCTCTCCCTCCTATGAATATACGTCCATCTTTATGAGCAACAGATAGCATCAATGGTATATCTAAAGTTTTCACACTACGGATATATTTGTCTACAACTTTCTTAACTTCTTCATACACAGTTTCTGTCATTTAGATCAACTTTTGAAGTGAATTTGTAATAAAAAATAGGACTAAGGGATGTATTAAATTATCTTCTAAGTAGTTTTACTGTTGAAAACAATGAAAGAAAGGTAATAATGCGGATTATCCTAAGATTAATCATCAGAAAAATAGTTATTATTATCCCGATCCTTTCTTCGGAACCAATTTTTAATTCCTACTATTACTCGAGAGCTTTCATTAGCAATTCCTACTAATGCTGTTAAAAGGATCATTCCTATAACAATGAAGAAAAGCAATCCTAAACCTGCTCCAATCCAAAGAGGACTCAAAACCCAAAGCCAACTCCAAGTAATATTACCAGTTAATTTCAATATTATAAAAATCAGCAACAAAACGGAGGGTAAACTCATTCCACCGCCGATACGTCTACTTCGATTATTATCGTTTGTCATGTTGATAATTACTACATTGCAATCAAAATACAAAATCATGATGTTGATGTAACCTTGGTTTTTTGGTTTTGATTTCTAAGCGTAATTTTTTTCAAGGAAACCAGTGATTATAATTTATGTCGCCACCTGAACAACCAGTCCTCACGGGATTGGATAAGGGGACGACTGCACCGAACTTTGGTGGAAAAAACGTATGTGAAGACGATGCTCCATTTGATCTCCATGAGCTCGCAAAGAATCACCGTGGAATAATTTTAACATTTTTCCGGGGTGCATGGTGAAGGCACTGACATGCATTTTTCACACGTTTATATGCGGATATGGAATTCTTCCACAGTAAAGATGTCATAGTTGTGGGTGTATCAGGAGACCGTCCCGTAAAACTCAAGGAACGAATGTGTGAATATGGATTGACTATCCTTTCAGATTTACCAAAACATGAAACAGCTATAACTTATAAGACCTTTACCTATCAGACACAAATCGTTGATAGTTTCACACGAAGAGTAAAAATCAACCAGCCGATAACCTATCTAATTAATTCGGAAGGAAATATCGTTTGGAAATTCGTAGGTACACGAGAAATCCGACCACCAAATAAAACATTGCAAGATGCAGTCGAAAAATATTTGTAATACACAAATAATTACCAATAAAAAATCAAAAAACTAAAGACACTCCTCTATACGGAAACGCTTAGCGAGTATGGATGTGAAATTGGGCCGCACCCAAGAGTCTTGAAGCTTATTATTTCATAATAAGCTCAAATAATCACAACTTTAGTTCCCACACGTAAATCAACGAATTTCGATCCAAAATTTGTACGGAACTGGTCGATGCTTTCGTCACTGCTATCATGAGTAGAAATTGAGACAATTTCACAACTTTCTAAAGAGTGAATCGCATCTTCCACGTCTTTATTTGTCCATGGTTCCCAAATTGGTCTTCTAGTTCCAGTAAACTTGTAAAATGGTAGTCCTAACCAATCGTTTTTACCTGGAAACTTAGGAAAAGGCAGATGAACTCCCCCGATAAAACCATAGATGGGAATTTTATCTTCAACTAGATTTCTCGTCCTCTCCACAATTAAGGGAACACTTTGATGTCCACATCCTACAATCAAAACTAATCCTTTATCCTCAATATTTACCACCAGTGATTGTTCTCGAGCTGATCCCGCAAAAAACATAGGCTGAACTATTGGACCGATTGATGCTATACCTTTCCCAATAATAGTTGGTTTATTAATATGTTCAGTTGTGGCGGTAGGGTGTTCCATCTCTTCAGGAGTGAATGCCTTCACATGAGATAAATCCGTTTGAATACTAGATAATCCAAATGTTCTGTTCATTGCCCATTTTCTTCCTCCACAATGATCTCCATGACGGTGGGAGATGAATATTTTATTGAAATCTGTTGGTGAAATACCTAGTTTCTTCATATTCTGCAATAGGGGGGAAGGATGTTCTGTTTTCTGATTAATACCTAAATCAAATAATATGGCTGTATCATCTGCTTTGATTAAGTATGATACCCCGCCCTCAATCAATAATTCAGGATTATTAGTTTTTAGATCAATTAGAGGTAAAATCTCTAGTGATTTCACAGTCCCCCAGCTATCGATATCAAATTTAATAGATTGATGCTGTTCCCATTCTGTATCTGCTTGAATCTTGGTTCGATTAAACTTTCTGTTTAAAAGAGACAATGAAAACCACGGTAGAATATCATAAAACGCTTCATGTAAATCTTCCTTGTTTAATTTTCGTCCTTCAAAAAGACTTCGTAAAATATGATTATCATCTTCATTTTTTATATCTCTAAGGGTTTCTTGGAGGAGTTCGTCTTTGAAATTGGAGTGTGTCATCTTCATCCCTCATGTCATGTAAAACACTATCCCCTTCCCCTTAAAAAATATTGGGGGATTGCAATGCAGAAAACCAATGAGTTCTATTTCTTTTTGCTCTTAACCTAATTGGTAGATTCGGTTGAAATTTGGGGATCGGCCAAACATTTTTATTTTCATAAGCGATAGAAGAGATGCACTTTTCAAGAGCACTTCTTGAAAAAACATGAAAAATGTGCATTTAAAATGGAAGTTCCTAAAGAAATAGAATCCATTTCAATCGACGGAGTAAAGATTGAATATGTAAAAGATGGAAAGGGAA
>JAEOTN010000353.1 GCA_016839865.1 Promethearchaeota archaeon
AAAGAACGAAAACGATCCCGATCACCGATGACAAAGTCCTATCAAGATTATTACACTCGAGTTAATTTCAACTTCAATAGTATACCGTTGTATCTGTCAGCGAGTGAAATCGAGGATCTGGAGCAACTTTTTATATCGGATTTGATAATTGAGTTTGTATTTTTCGAGGACGTATCCAAAACCATTCGTAAAAGCACACTTGAATCGTATATTATAAGAAAAGTAGATGTAATAGATTTCATTGACCGAATCATTGACGTCGTTCAAGATTTATACAAACTGCAAATCGGTGAATCACTGAAAAAAATTGACTTGTTTAATCAAATTGGATTCAAAAGAGAATCGATCTGGACTTTTTCAAAATTAGATGATGATTTTCTGGATATCGCGATTAAGTTTGAAGATTTTGAACCTCTCGCGATTCGGACAAAATTCTCACGCTTTTGTAATTCTGTGGTAGATTTTGCCAATGTGTGTCTAGAGCTTATAAAACAACTCGATATCCCGTCAGAATTTCTAGAATTCCTCTCATTTAAAATATATAGCCTTATAGCGTATATTTCTTACGGTAATTAACATATAAAGTGCGATATTCTTCAATTCTATCGAGAACATTCGATCAGTAACAATTTAGGTTTTCGTGACACTCCTTTTTGTATATAGATTGTTTGTAGATCTTTGATCTATTTTGATCTGTTAACAGGTGAAACGAATGGCAAGTAGAACATTTTTTTTAATGTTTGAGGTAGAAGATGGTGGAGTGAGTAAGCCAGTTAAATGGAGTAAAGAATCCCTCAAATCAGAGAACATTGTAATGGTTTTAGACGAAGAAAACATGGCTGTATGGTTATGGTTTGGATCAAAACGAGGTTTAGTAAGTAAAAGAACCGCTCTTCGTCAAGCACAGAGTCTAAAAGGGCATGGATATGAAATTGGGAAATCTATTGTAGGTCGCGGTTTAGAACTTATCCATGAAATTGATGAGCGGAAAATCGGAAGGGATCCCGAAACAGATGAGTTAAATACCAAATTCATGGAGTTATTATCGAAAACCATGCATGAAGCAGGTGGTTTTGTGGTTACTACCTTAGCTGGAGGAGAACCTCTTCCTATAGAAGAACACTTTGAAGTACCTAAGCCGATTGAAATGGAAGTGATTCAACCTAAAGCTCCTGAACCAGCGATAAACCCAGTGCCAAGTCCGGGACCAGCATCCATAAACCCCGTCCCTAGTCCTGCTCCGACAACTCCGGCTCCAGAAAGTTTAAAACCGAGTCCTGAACGAACTCTACAAGGATCTGGGGTAACACCTTTAACCTATGATAGCGTTGAAATAGAATCAAAAGATGGCGGTGGGAAAATGGAAGAGACCATGTCTTTCGATACTCAAAAAGTTGAGTTTAAAGAAGAGGGCGAATATGACGAAGTCACGGATGTTCCTGAACCTGAACCTGCACCCGTTGTCAGAATAAGTGGAGCAATGGAATCGGTACAAAAAGGATGCGTAATTATTGCAATTTTATCTCAATTTAAAGACATCTGGGTATCTCGAGTTGATGAGAACACAGTTTCCGTGGAGTACATGGATGGACCCATAGCTAAGTTCCATATTGAGGAAGGTAAAGTTAAGTTTCAAGATGGTTCCTTCAACGATGTTGAACCGGCTATTAAAGACGCAATTAAGGCTAAATTTAATGAACTTATTGATGCAATGAAGTAACATTTTTCAATTACTTTCTCATTCTTATCTTTTTTATACTTCCGAGTAATAATTCTAGTAAGATTGTGAGTAGAACATGGAATTTGAAACCCTTGTTGAGTATTACGAGAAAATATCTTCAACAAAAAAACGATTAGAAATTCTGGATATCTTATCCAAATTGTTTACTTATATCCGGGATAATCCAAGTAAACTTGATGAAGGGGATCTCGAAAAAATCATATATCTAACCCAAGGAACACTCTATGCTGAGATTTCTGAACAACCCAAATTAGGGCTTGCTGAAAAGACTCTGATGGACTTTATAGCCTCTTATTATGCGACTGATGCATCAACCGTTAAATCTACAATGGTAAAGACAGGAGATTTGGGTGCAACTGCAGCAGCTGTTTCTAGTGGGAAGACAAGACAAGGTCAAATTACAGCTTTTATGGGAAATCAAAAAGAGACTCTTTATATTAAAGATCTTTATGATCGACTAATAGAAATCGCATCTATAAGTGGAACAAAATCCATGGAAAGGAAATTCAATAAGCTTCAATGGTTATTGGCAAGATGCGATGCAACCTCAGTTAAATATCTGATACGGATTTTGAATTCATCTTTACGTGTCGGTGTTTCTGATGCAACAATCATGGATGCTTTAGCAGTTGCATTCCTCAATGATAAATCACACCGCATAATCATTGAAAAGGCATATAATATTTATCCTGATCTTGGTCATATTGGTAGGGTTATCCAAAAAGAAGGATTACAAGGCTTACAGAAAATACAAACTCAAATCGGTATTCCCATTCGTATGATGCTTGCCAGTCGTCTGGAATACACTCAAATCCTTGATAAAATTGGGGGAAAGTGTGTAAGTGAATATAAACTCGATGGAGAACGACTGCAGATCCATAAAAATGGTGATGAAGTATCTCTTTTTTCTAGACGATTAAAAAATATTTCTGACCAATACCCAGACGTTCAACAAGCTATTGTAGAAAATATCATCTCAGAAAAGGTGATATTAGAGGGTGAGGCAGTTGCTATGGATGCTTTATTTGAGAAAATGCTCCCATTTCAAGTTTTAAGTACTCGTAGACGTAAGTACGATGTTGAGGAATTTGTGGAAAAGGTACCTGTTTGCCTATACTTGTTTGATATTCTGTATCTTGAAAAGGATGGAGAAAAACTTCTAGCCATGGAACAATCTATGCTAGAACGTCGTAAATTATTAGAAAAAATTACTACCGAAAAGAAAAATATCCAAATTGTGAAACAGAAAAATATTGGAACGACAGATGAATTAGTGGAATTCTTCAAAGAAGCTAGA
>JAEOTN010000354.1 GCA_016839865.1 Promethearchaeota archaeon
AGTAATACCAATGAAGTGTACAAAAATTGTTTAAAGAATTTTTCTTTGATATATAACGACTTCCTCTTGATTATAGACAAAATTTTACATCAAGAAGGTAAATCTGCGTTAATAATTAATGATTTGACTATATTTCTACATTTAGGCTCATATTTCCCACTTCTGAAAATTCTAAAAACCGATCAGACTTTAGTTGTGAATGCTTATTACGGGGAAAAATTAGCTCATGATTTTGGTTCGAATATTAGTTGGAGAGAAAGGATGATAGTTCAGGTGTTATGCAATCATTTTGACTACCCTATTCACCTGATCAAATGAATTACGGGATTTACTTCACTCTGAGTTCTTTAATGAGATGGATCACTTCTTCTAATACATTGGAGAGTTTAGACTTGTGCAAAGCGTCTTGATTGGGATTCTCGATAATTTGCTTCAAATTTTCACACGAACGCTCATATGCCCATAATGCTTTATCATTCAAACCAATACTTTCAAAATTCTTACCCAAATAATAAAATGCTAATGGATAGATGTAATGTTTTTTTACTAAGTGCATCAAGGTGTTGATCGATAAATCAGTTCTTCCACTAAGGAAATAGGCTTTACCTAGTAAGAATTTGGCATCTGCATTATTGGGATCATCATGGTCCAGGATATCAAACAATAAATTCAAACTCGCAGTGTATTTCTGTTCCAACATAAGTTTTTTTGCCCGATTCAATTTGTCAATAATTACAACGCATTCTTCAATTTCTTCTTCATTATGAGGTTCCTTAACGGGCAATATCTGCTCTATTTGAGTTTTTTTTGAATATTTCTCCAGTATTTGATCGACATATTTAGCATTGCAAACAGGACAGGATTCTGAGCTCATTAACCACATTTTCAAACAAGGTTCAATATGAATATGGTGATCATTTTCACAGACAACATAATTCGCATTCGTTCTATTGTCATCTGGATTCACAATGATTTTTGTGTGACACACTATGCAGCTGATCTCGGTTTTCATGTATATGACATATTTTATTGATGATCCAAAATGCTTTTGTAAACCACAAGATGAAGAAATAGAATATGATAATAAAAAAACAAGTACATTTTGTCTACTGGAAACCATCTCAATATAAAAAAACACTTAATATTAGATGGGAATCGAGGTAGTTGGTATTATTTCTGCATTATGGATGTTATTTCTCTTTTGGTTTCTTCGCTAACTCGATCTCGATGCTGGAGACGTTGGATACTTTACCATCTGCATTTTTTAATTGTTCCGTACTCAATCGGATGTCAATATAGATTGCATCAGTTATGAATTTCTTCTTCAATATCTCCGCAACATCAACAGCTCTACTAATTCGTTTACCGCGTGCTTTTATAGTGCAATGTTTGAATCCAGATGCAGTATCAGGATCTTCTTCATTTAAAATGACCATTGTGGCCATTACATAGTTCATTATGGGTCTAGTGCCGATATATACGCTCTGATCGTTATCTTTGTCATTTCTGGACATGGGTTTTACCTCGGAACATTGATAATATTACTTTTTTCACTTTTACTAACTGTAACCAAAGGATTGTCGGTAGTTGATTTTTTCGTTGTACAGCTTGACGACTTGTAGTCGTATTTAAAAGCGTATTTAAAATTTATGAAAACTAACGAATGAAACTAAACGGAGTTCAGTAATAACACATTTGCAATAAAAAGAGAAAATGGAGGAGATTTTGTATCTATTGGGGTTTTTCTCCTTCTTCTGGAATAATTAGATCTATCTCAATAGAACTAACGTTTGATGTTCGTCCATCAGGGTTAGGTCGTTGTTCTGTATTCAATCGGATGTCTACATATTGAGCCTCTGGTACGAACTTATTCTTTAAAATTTCGGCCACATCAACTGCCGCATTGATTGCTCTCCCCCTAGCCTTTAAGGAGACGAACCGGTTCTTTTTAATGATAAACATACTTGCTGTTATATAGTTTATTTTTGCTCTATTTCCTATGTATACGGAGAGATCATCTTGTTTTTCCTCTTGATTCTCGTTCTCGTCTGTCATTTTTCATTGATTCCTATGTGATTTTTGTTAGATATGATAGCAATGATAGTGATGATAGTTTTGTCGACTAGAAAATAGCTATATTGCTATTTAAATGTGTGGAATGGATGTAGAGAAAGAGTTAGAATATTTCTGGGTAATACCAGCATATGTTCTTGGGTATTCTTGGAAGATATCTGTTTATTGACCAAATTCAATAAAAACAACGTTGTCGCCGCGTATGAGGATTTCTCCTAATTCTTCCCGTTCTTCGACAAGTTCTCCATCTTCGCCCTCAATTTCATAAATCTGAGTACATTCATTGATGAGTAGATTCAAGTGCTGGTCAAAGGATTTCAATTCTCCTCTAAATAATCGGTTTTTCTTAATTTTGATGAGTATGACCTTATTCAATGATTTACGTAGTTCCTCGATAGGATCTCGGTTAGATCGCTGTGACATAGTATTTCCTCCAAGAGAGTTATCTTTACCTTAGCTTGCCCAAAATTAAAAGGTTTTGAATGAAAGGCGATAAAAATGAGAAATAACGAGTTTTTCTAGGGATTCATTAAGTTTTTATTTTTCTGATCTTTTAGAATTTCTTTCAAATTGGTACCATGCATCTTGGACACTTCTCGAACTATTGCATAGAATTCCTTATCGCTAACACCAGAGGTAATCTTCGCAAGATCTTTCTTTATCCTATCAAAAATTTTCCTGATGTCATCTTTAGGTGCTTTTTCTTGATGTTCTTTAACTTTCTGAACAATCTCACTTAATACTTCTTTGGGAAAATCCATATTAATTAATTTGAGTTTATCGGATAATGCATTAATGATTGCTCCACTACCCGATAGCTTACCGAGATAGAATTTTCTCCTCCGTCCTACTACTTTAGGATTAATAGGTTCGTATGTAAGTGGATGAGATAAAATCGCGTTTACATGCAATCCGCTTTCATGACTGAAGGAGAACGGTCCTACAACGGGTTTATGCATGTTTAAGGGCAAACAAAACAGTTTTTCCACAAGCTGACTAAGTTCAAATATTTTTTCCAGCTTAATACCGGTTTTTATGCCTAATCGTTCTAAATTCATAACAACTTCTTCAAATGCAGCATTACCTGCTCGTTCCCCGTATCCATTTACACAAGTATGAGGGTATTGTGCCCCGTGTAATACTGCTTCAACTGTATTTGCTACAGCTAGTCCAAAATCATTATGCATATGTACGCCTAAACCGACAGAACCATTAATACCTTTAATAGCTTCCTTAGTTCTTTGGATTAAATGAGTTATCGATGATGGAGTCAATACTCCAACCGTATCTCCTATAACGATTCGTTTTACACCGCACTCTACAGCAGTTTTATGAACGTTTATCAAATGATCCCATTGTGCTCGTGAAGCATCTTCGGAGACCCAATTAACCACTAATCCATGGTCTTTCGCATAGGTAATCATTTCTGAAATAATTTTGATCTCTTGCTCAGGAGTGATCTTAAGAATCGTCATCATTAATTGAGAAGTAGGCATAAACAGAACGATTTCATCCACATTTGCTTGGATACATGCATCTATATCTGCTTTTCTAGGTCTAGCTATTGCAAGGATCTTGCTGTGAGAAAAACCTTCATTGGTGATGGCTTTTACAGTTTCCAATTCCGTTTGAGATATCGCTGGAAATCCCACCGCTACAAGCGATACTCCAATTTCATCTAAAGCTTTAGCAATTGTGATTTTATCTTCTTGTGTTAAATAAACTCCAGGTGACTGTTCCCCATCCCTAAGTGTTTCATCCCAGATCTCAACCTTTTGTGGATGATCTTCAGGTAAAATCCCTTTATCAAAATTATAATCATAAAGTTGATCACGGACTTCTTTGCTGGAGAACCGATATTTCATAACAAGACTCCTCAGTTTGTCGACAATTTGATTCTGGGTTTTTTTCCTTATTAACTAATCCTAATATCGTTATTGAAAATGGTAAAAATGAAATGGGATTGATACCATGCATGATTATCGAAAATATTCCTTGGTATAGGGAGTCACAATGATATTTAATTACTGTATAGGTCCCGCGGGATCAGGGAAAACGACGCTAATCGCGACATTATATAACCACCTTACTTCAAAACACAATGATTTACGTGTTATCACCGTGAATTTGGACCCAGGTGTCAAAAGCTTACCTTATAGTCCAAATATTGATATCCGAGATTACATTGTTCTAGAAGAAGTAATGGAGAAATATGGATTAGGACCAAATGGAGGATTAGTTGCAGCAACCGATCTTATGATCGAAAGTATTGAGGATATTAAATTCGAAATCTCCGAATATAATGATCCTGATGTAGTATTAATTGATACCCCAGGGCAAATGGAATTGTTTGCATTTAGAAATACAGGTCCTATGGTGGTGAGTTCCTTGGGTTATGGAGGTGCTCAGAAGATTGTGTCCTTTTTATTTGATCCGGGTGTGTGTCGTCATCCAAATGGATACATCTCTACTATGTTTCTAGCTGGATCGGTTTTATATCGATTCGCAAATATTCCACAACTCAATATATTATCGAAATCGGATCTATTAGAGCCAGATGTATTAGAACGGGTATTATCTTGGAGTGAAGACTATGATAAACTCGTGCTTGCTACGGAGAAAACTGAAAGAGGTTTAGTTCGGGAATTAGATACAGGGATTTCAGAAATTTTCGAACGACTACAAAATTTTCCTCGATTACTTAATGTATCGAGTGTAGAATTTACTGGAATCGAGGAATACTGGGGTGCAATTTCGCGGGTATTAAATTTTGACGAATCCCCATTTTACTAAAAAAAAATAATATGGGACAGGAGAGAATCGAACTCCCGACCACTCGGCCCCCAGCCGAGTATCAATCCGGTTTCCGCCTCATTGAAATAATGAGTGAAATTACCAGGCTAGACCACTGTCCCTCGGGTATAGTATCTCGAGTGTTTGTATCAAGTTTTCTATACTGAAAAATTTTTCTATATTGCTGTGTTATCAAGTATAAATTCATGTAGGTTAACTTATGGGTCTGTAGTCTAGCATGGATAAGGTGCCGGCTTGCGGAGCCGGTTGTCGCAGGTTCAAATCCTGCCAGGCCCACTATCTTTTATTAACCATCCATTATTCACACTTGCTGATTAGGATAAATGGAATTCATTTTTTCGCTGGGTTTAAAATCATCTCTAAGAGGTTAAACCATGAGAAAAAAAAACACCATTCTCGGTGCTGGGTGTGCTGATAATCTAGCCCAGTTGATTGAAACAGAAAAGAATAATGAATTTTTAGAAGTTTTTAGAAAGGTGTCCCAATTAATGCGTATTCAAGAGGATACTCACTACACTCATATATTAGCAAAAAACATACGTAGTATGGCCGCAGAGATTGAAATGAACTTGGACGAGTATTTGGATAAAAAAGGTGTACCATTTCGAACAGAGGTTTTTTTACTCATACTATTCCAAGAATTATTTGATAAATTTGTGACTGTGTAAATGCAATTCAATAAATCTTAATAGTTAGTTTTTAGCGCAACTATGAATAAGCCTCTGTATTTTTATTTCTAATAGTTTCTGTAAGTTCCTTAGAAAGACCTAAAGCGTTAATAATCGAGTTTAAATATCGCGACAAAAATATCTCATTACCATATTTGCATTTGTCGGGATGTTTCTCCATTAATATATGATAAAAGACTTCAAATAGTAGCCAAAACAGGGAACAGAACTATGGTACTTCAAGCCGGTCAACCCCCACAAGATCCGAAAGCGGAGTTTGTAGAATTTTTCAACAATTATGAAGATTCACCAAACCATTTCAAATACCGAGATGAGATTCAAAG
>JAEOTN010000355.1 GCA_016839865.1 Promethearchaeota archaeon
AGCAGTGCTTCATTCGTCACCAATGGCAGAGACCTTATACAAACAACTTGGTTTTATGACAGTTACGAATTTTTATTTATACGCTTCAGAAGTTGGGCATATATAGGAAGCAAACAAGAAATGTTTAAATCTTCCCAATAAAGCATTTGAAGGATGTAAAATGTAAAAAAAATCAAGACACCTTTAGGGATAAAGCATGTGTATGAAAGATAATTGTCGGATCTACAACAAATTTAACCCAATCCCCCTAAAGAGCTATAGATATTTTTAAATATCCATAAAAGGAACTAAATTTAGAATCTTATTTTTACATGACGATATAGAAGGTTTTTCATATGGAAAAAGATACTAGAAAAGCTACTGGTTTGTTAGGTTTATTATGCCTAATATTTGGCATTGGAGGGATTTTAGCACACTATTTACTTAGCTACCTTTTCTTGGATCCCCTACTATTTGCTGAAACCGATGCTGCTAAAGAATGTGCAGTTTCAGTACCGATATTCTTCCCAATGTTTGCAAACATAGGTTTTATTGGGGGATTATTATTTATTATAGCAGGAATTGGATTTTTCGAAAAGGCAAATTGGGCATACGCATTAGCAATTATGGGTAATGTTATCTCCTTAAAATCAAGTTTCTGGCCAAATATTCCAATAATGGAAGCAGATCTAATGCTTCCAGGACCTTGGTTTGGAATTTTCTTACCTAATCTTTTGTTTTATTTTGTGTTTTTGCGTGCTAGTGGAAAGGAAACTTGGAAGAAAATTTTGCTTGGTTTATTTGGTGGTATGGCATTTATTCTCAACTTCATAAATGCAATTGCTTCAACAACAAGATTGCTGAATCATTATGATGCGGAAAACATCATTGTTGCACAGATGTTCATGTTAGTGTTATTCGTCAATATTCTTGCGTCAATTGCATTTGGTGTATTTACAATAGGGTTGTTTATAGGTAAAAAGAAGCACCGTGTTCGAATTGCAGGATTTATTGGAGGCATTTTGTCAATTACTGGAGGATTTCCTCTCGCAATTTACTCAATGTTCTTTTTCGGACCCGCTGCCGGATTCTCAATGTTCATAATGGCACCGGTTATTTCTACAATAACATTCCTCATGATTCTATTTCCAGGATTATGGAAAAGATTCATGGAACCAAGAATAAAAGCCCCGGAAATAAAAACAGAATAAAATCAATTATACATTTATTTTTTTTTTACAGTATTTACTTGACAAATTTTGTGTGATTGATAGACGCTCCAGTATCACTTAGTATTGATTTTAAATTCCCATATCTTTTCATGGACATGAGAATCACTTCAGAGCCGTCAGAAATCATATCCTTCAATGACATTATTGCTTGTAATTTTCCTTTCATTGCCCCACTAACATCTTTTAATGATGCGCTATCAGTTTTTTCAATAATATCACTCAGCATTTCTAATGAAACAGATTCAATAACCTTAGCATCTGGATTTTGCTTAGGTTCTGAGGTGTATACTCCATCAACATCAGAAACAAATATTACTCTATCTGCAGAAAATTGTTTAGCAAATAGAACAACAAATTGGTCACCGCTTCCTACACTGAATCCCATTTTTGAATCATAGAGCATATCCCCACCAATTAAAGGAATCATACCGATTGACAAATATCCTTTTACTGCTTGTAGGAATGAACTTGAAATTTTCATTTTTTCGCTGGTACAAAAAGAAGAAGCATGTAATAGGTTAACGGGAAGATCCCCGTGTTCTATAAATGCTAAGGTTAGTTTTAAACGAAATTCATTGATTTCGTGTTGAGTTCGGGACATCGCGATTAATTGGTCAGATTGTTGAAATCCGAGATGCAGTTTGTGCTTAAATACAGGAACATGTCCGAAAGAGCCAACACCATGAACTATTATTAAATCCTCAATTAAACCTGAATCGATGCATTCCTTGAGTTCCTTAACGACGGATGTAATTAATTCATCATTCGCTGTATATGGAGTAGATTTATCCGTAAGGAGAGATCCCCCCAGTTTTATAATTGTTAACTTTCTCTTCATGTGTTCTGTGTCTCGGTATGTAAATTATTTTAGAGTGTCCAGAATTGATAAGGCCACCAGCTTGTGAATACTGTTGAGAACAATGCAACCATCATGATGACGCTAATCGGAATTGTTAAATTATCCGAATTTGGGGGAGATATAAGTTCCACGAAGGTTGCAACTAAGGATATGATTGCTACTGGTAACATCAGTCTTAAGACGTTAAATGTTGCGATTTCAATAGAAAATAGTGCAATCAATCCCATACTGAATGCAAATGATCCAACAAACATTCCGATTGCTCCGGCAATTGTCTTTTTTGCACCAGCAACTCCAAATTTCTTTTCTCCACCGAATTTCCTTCCAATAATATCAGCAAGTCCGTCTCCTCCTGCAAGACACCCTATAATAACAAATGCGGCAGGATTACCCTCGCTTAAGAGTCCACTTGGAGGAACATAGAACCATAAGACTGTTACGAGAACGATAATAATCGAATAGAACAAAGTGCCCTTTAAAAGTTCTTTTGGGTCCCCCGTTCTTGACATCCCTCTTACCGAATCTTCATCCTTCAATATACCTGTGCCAATTGCGATAAATTGAAGCACAAAAAGGGATGGTACAATCATCGCAATATATCGACTAAAAGACGATCCCGTGTAAAGAAACCACGAAATTAAGTAGATAGGCGCCACGAGGATGTGAATTATCTTTCGTGTAATATATGTGGGAAGTTTCCCGCTCTTTTGAATTCTACCATTGATTTTCACAATAAGTAGCAATGTCACTGTACAGATCACCATAGCTATTACGTCCCATAGCCATGCCAAATTTTCTGGAAAGGGGTTTAAAACCATTTTAATCAACCTTTTATTTTATTTCATTCAATTTTATTTTTATTAGTAAGAGTATCGAGTTCAACTTCATCAGTATCTCGACAATTCATATAACATTCTGCGAGTTTCTTGCTAATTCTCCTGATGTTTTCCGATAATGCTGAAACTGACATTTTAATTCCTGATTTTTCAAGTTCGTCGACCGCTTCAGTTAGCGATTTCTTTCTAGGAATATCGAACAACCCGAATTCCATTGCTTTATCCAAGATTTTCTTTTGGTGCAAATTCAGCGTCGGAGCACCGCAATATTTTTTCGCCACATTGAATTTCAGAGTTAGTTTTTCCCATATAGGTTTACGAAATATTTCTTCAATCTTACGAATAGGAGCAATTAATTCCAATGTGATTGTTCCTTTTTGAATTTTAATTGGGTAAAGGAGAATTATTTGAGGTCCTCTGATCGCGTTAATGACCCAAGGACCATCAAAAGTTACATTCATCATAATTTCTCCTGGCACATCAACTAGACGCTCATATTTTCCGGGTTCCATATCTTTGGAGAATTCTTTGAAGAATGATTTAGTTTTTTGGCCTTTAACGTAAAGCAAACAATTTCCTTGTTCTTCTGTTATCGATCGCATTTTTAATATAGAAAATAGCAGATTTGGATATTTTATGCTATATACTGAAAGCCATCTTTGTTTGGGAACCGAAAAATTAACTTGTGTGCTGATTACAGTTGTTGTTTTGTGAATATCTTCCAAATCTTCTACCATATTGTTTTCCTCATTTTTTTTATTTCATTAATTTCTTAAACTATAACACCAACATACAAAAGCACGAAGCCCAGCAACATAAATGCACTTGCAAACTTAAATATTGTAAATGTGAGTTTTTGGGTGGGTTTTATAAAATTCATGATTACCAATACCATTAATACCGTACAAAACACTCCGATTATGATTCCTACGATCCAATGAATCCTCATAAGGATAGCTGTCACACCCATCACAACCGCATTTACTAATCCGCTTCCCGCAATTACATACTGTGTTTGTTTTTCAGAACTGACAACGGGCCACATTGGTACTCCTGCATTCTTGTATCCTTCCAAATTATGAGGTATTAATGCGAGAGTGAGGATGTGAATGGGTATCCAGGTCAGTATGAAAAACATCAACAGAATTGCAATCCCATCAATGGTTCCAATTGCTTGAACCCTTCCTGCAACAGCTGGTAATCCCCCCGCAATCCCTCCAAAAAGTATACTTAATTTCGTTCTTCGTTTCAACCAAATACTATAAATTACGAAATCGAAAAAGAATCCCAGAAAAATCATCAGAGTGGTTAACCAATTCCACAGAAATACTGTTAATGCCAATCCTACTGCGGTGAAAGCTATTCCATTGATTAATGCAAAATTAGGTTTCATTTTACCACTGGGCAATGGACGGTCTTTGGTTCGCTCCATTTTGGCATCAATGTCACGATCGACATACATGTTGAGTATAGTGGTACCAGATATCGCGATAAAAGTAGAAAAAGATAATAGGAATACCTCTAACCAATCGAACTCTCCTATTGGAATGGCTGACATCAAATACGCGAATATGCACGTCGCCAACAATAGTATTGTCTGTTTTGACTTTATCAACTCGTGATAGTCAGACAGTATTTTCTTGAAGTTCATTATGGTTTCCTATTTTCTATTCTTTTCTTTTGACTTCACTATTCTCGAGGATTTGCAGGATATCTTGAACAGGTAAATCGGGTTTAGATTTAGAGGCAGCATTACTGAGATTATTCTTACAGAAGACACATGCCGATACCAGTGATTCTGCCTTTGTCTCAACGGCTTCGAGAAGTCGGTCTTCATTAATCTCATCCCAACATTCAAGAGTTTCATCTAGACGTGAGTCCGCAATACTTGTAGATTCATCACCATACAAAGCTCGAACTCCTCCCCCTGCTCCACAACAATGACTCATTTTTTTATTATATTGCATTTCTGACAACTTGATACCTTCAATCAAAGATATTAACTCTCTTGGTTCGTCATATACATCACAATATCTTGCCAAATGGCATGGATCATGGTATGTAATAAGCAAAGGATCTTCTTTCGACCGCTTATTATACTTGAAATACAAATTGTGCTCTTTCGCAAATCGAGGTAAGAATTGAGTTACATGAGAAAGTTTGAAACCCAGTTTGTTATTCGTGTGTTCTATGTATTCATTCGAAAACGTTGAGAAACATCCAGCACATGAAAAGATTACCTCTTTTATTCCAGCTTTTCGGATCATGTCAATATTGTATTTCATGAGTTCAGTGGCAACATCATCAACCCCAGTTCTGAACAATACAGAACCACAACATTTTTCTTCGGGAAACACGACGAATTCAACACCCATTGCATCAAGAACGCGGCATGTAGCACTCGAAAGCTCGTTGTTTCTAAAAGCACTTGTACACCCAATGAAATAACCAACCAAATTCTCAGGAACATCCTCAGGTTTCATTTCTCCCGATTCAATTTTACGATAGAGTTCTTTCCCGCGTTCCCAGGCTGTGTAACCCTCATCACAAGCGTTTCCTTGGCACCAATTATGACGATCTGTTCCCTGTTCCATGAATGGATTTGCGTATTCCACAACAGAATCTCGAACCATTTTTAATTTTTCTGGCATTGCACCACCATCTACAGCTCGAACCCTAAACGATCGGAATACATGAACTGTATCGATTCCTACAGGGCAAACTTCTGCGCAGTTGCCGCACAACATACATCTATAAACTACATCTTGGATAGTATTTGGATCAAATGGTACTTCTTTCTTATTTAATGATTTGAGGATTCTGTTGCGCCCACCAGCATAATCTGTTTCTTTATATGTTACATTATAGACTCTACAAACATCTCTACAGTAACCACATTGAATACAACGCAAATAGTCTTTTGTCATATCTTCTGTGGTTATAGGTTTAATCAAATTCTTCTGTTGGGGTGAAAATAATCCTCCAGATGGAGGACCGGTTGTAATTAAGTCTTTAGATTTTTTTTCTGTCATCTTCTTCTCCTCCTAGGACCACCTAAACATTAGTTTTGCAATTGCAAATAGTAGCTTAACCCTCCATAGACGCATTTTCGTTTTCACTATTCTATAGGAGTTAATCCTGTCATCCGGATCCACAGAATCTTTCAATTTCTGGATTTGTTTTACCTTGTCTTTATTATGCAAATGATAGTAAAATGTATTCACAACACCGCAGGAGTAAATTCCATCACCGTTTTTATATGATAATTGAGCCATTTGATGGAAATTCGCTTTAATCCCGAAAAATTCTATGGAATTTTCGATATCAGATAACCCGAATAACTTAATGCGGCTTTTACCATGAGCGCCACCTATTATGTAAAAAGCGTTTCGATATGTATCTCTCTTTACCAATGGTGCATAGGCAGCGTAAAATGCATTCACTCTCTCATCTGCAACCCAATATTCTTGGAATACAGGATTATTACACAAACGGCCGAGATTGAGTTCCGTGTCGGCGATATCTTTCCATTTCTCTTCTAGATACCATGTGTCGATCTCTAAACCACCCAGTTTCTCTGCTTTCTCCTTTGAAAATGCCATTACTTTTGCAGTAACTTCTGGATCATCATAAAATACTGCATATACGAAGAATGGTCGTGCAGGAATGGTTACGTGCGAGAAACTTTCGAATTTCTTATCCGAAAGGGAGAGATAAAAAGGCTTGTCAATAGCATTCGTTTTGATCAATCCGTAGAATTCTGATGCAGCTTCCATTGTGTGGAACCCGTAGCCCACCAGCTCCATCGATGTTTTCAACGTCGTTACACTTAATTCTACTTCGGCAACAGCACCGAAAATTCCAAAAGAACCCGGGATATCAGCTAAGGTTATTTCCCCACCACTATTTTTATGGATTCTAACAATCGCTCCATCGGATTTGACAAGAGTAACAGCTATTAATGAATCGATAATGGAACCAAATTTGACTTGTCCAATCCCTGCTCCCCCAGATGTAACTACAAATCCAGAGAGACAAGAGGATTTGTAACTTGTTGGGTAACATTTTGGTGCTAAACCTTTACCACGCAATGTTTGGATGAGCTTCAACCATGAAATACCACCATCACATTTGACTATCATCTTTTCGGTATCAATATCATGTACATTATTCATCCGACGAACATCAATCACTACTCCTCCTTTTGTAGGAGTACTAGCAGAATAACAGGAAGTCCCTGCTGCTCTTACTGTCACGTTCAAGGAATAATCCTTGCATAATTTCATTACGCTTGAAAGTTGTTCGGTGTCTTTAGGACGAACTAAATGTGTAGCAATGTGCTCCTCTTTAAACTTGTAATGATATTTTGGTAATATCGAGAGGTCTCCAGTTGCAGCCTCAATTTCATAGCTATCGATGGTAACATGGGCAGGAGATACAACCTCTGCAACAGCTTTTGTGAAGTTTTCTTGTTTTTCTGTAATTGTTATTTTTGACATTTGAAATCCTCCTAAACGTTCGCAATGAATGTTGAAAGCATATATGCAGTCCACCAACATCCAAGCGTTATGTATCCAGTGATCTTTGCCCATTTACGTTGTCCAGATAAACCGAACAATGCACTCAAAAACCCAGCAATTAATCCGATTGCACCACAGAGAATATGAATTGTATGAACTATCCCTGAATATGCGGTCATTTGAACTTCGGATAGAGTAAACAACGTGATTACATTCAAAGTTGTAAGAATCCAGGAGCTCCCCGCAGTTAATCCGTGATACATCACATATTTCGGTTCATTAGAGATAACCAAAATGGTACCAACAGATAGGAGAATCAATGCAGGGAACCCAATTATCGATCCAATATGAAGACTGTTCTTTTCAATAGGACCTGGCAAGAAGAATGTAAGAATTATTACTACAACCGCAAGACCCAATCCCATTAGAGCTAGTATGGTAAAAATAATTGTATAAACTGTCTTTTTGGACTTGATTTTTTTAATTCTTTCAAGGATTAGTATGGCACCCAAGGTAGCAATCAGAAAAATCCCCGTTACTTCCGCTACCAAATGAATAGCAAAGGAAGTAGTCGAATCCGGAGTCCCCATCAACATCAGGACTGTATCTCTTACAACGATTCCCAGGACTAATGCCCCTATAGAAAGGAGTATTCCGATTACAATTCGAATGAGCTTCTTCTTTTTATTCATTTTATAGTAATCCAATAAAATTATCAGCACAAACATACCTAACATCGTCAGACACGTTAGTATGAAATGGACGATGGTGTACGTTTCTGAAATAATCGTTACCATTTTATCCCATCCTCCTCCTCTTGAGATATCCTTGTATTACGACAATTATTCCCAGAGCAAAACCAATGGTTAAAACCCATACACCGGCAAACGTAGTATACATTGATGGAAACTTACTTACCGCTGGATCACGCATCATATACCAATTCGCACCTGTATACGCGATAAAACCACCTATCCCTAGGAACCAGCCCGATAGAGTTCGAAGTAGCCCCTTAGTATGTTTGAAATGATCGATAGCAGACATTAATAGCAAGGAGGCGATCAATACAGCAAGGAGATGCCAGTGACCAACATTAAAATCATATTCCACTTGTACATACTCGTGAGATCGATAAACTTCTCGAGTTTTCAAGCCAACGATAATACCACATATTGTAACAACGATTTGGGCGTAAAGATAGATGAAATAAAGTGAAAACTTCACGGAATCTTTAAAAATCCCCCCTATCCGTTTTCCAGCTTTCAGATTCTTATACTCGTCTCCATAATGATCCCTCGAAATGTTGATCCATCCTTGAATTGCCATAGCTGTTGTGTTTAAAATCAGCAAACCGGCGCCAACCCAGATTAAGTAGTGGTTTAAAACCCACGCTCCGTAACTTATAGTGATCATACCTACCGGATTTACCCAGAGAATTATTGAATAGAGTTTTCCTTGAATTCTACTTGTCTTATAACCAATCATTACAACCATAGCACTCGAGAGAGCTAATTGAATATGAAGATGTGATACAATAAATTCCTCGACCCAGTCATGATGTAAGATCTTGACCACCTCTTCAGCCAGAAAGGCATCTGGTTCTCTATTCAAGTAATTGTTGAGTAACTCACCTATTGCGCCAGTGAAGTTTTCCATGGCAGCTAATCCTGCATAAATCGTTGAAACTAATACACAAAAGGCGAGGATTACAAGTGAGTAATTCTCAAGATTTAGGCCAAATAAGAGGGACCCCTTAGTTGCTTTTTTCGGATCTGGGAATTTACCAGGAATCGGAAAAGCTGCAATAATGAAGAGAACTCCGCCAACAAATATGAGGAATAATCCGACGTAAAACATTTCATGGAAGAATCGCCATCTTGTGTAGGCGAAGACTAACCCACATAATCCTGAAAGTAAAGATCCGGGAACAAGCGTCCATTTTAGAATTGGGACGAATTTCTCTCTAATCTCATAGTATTCCATTATCCAGAACGTGTTTGCTACTACAAAGGGGTTAGCTAATGAATGATAAATCATGATAATTCGAGCAGATCTATTTATCACATCATCGTTGTAAAGCTGAAAAATTGGACTACCACCCCAAACCCAGTTAAATGGCTCAGAAAACGTTAGCAGAAACAAAACTTGGCAAGCGATGAAGACTATCATTGCGATGTGAATCTTGCTGTATTTGTGTTTCTTCTTCTCTTTAAAATCCTGAGTTTCCATAGCCATTTCAATTGGAGCTTTTAGTTTTTTCTCTTCAAGTGTCATTGTACATCCCCCTGAGTGATTTCTCGTTTTTGTTTACGTTTACCGATAATTGCCCACACTACGAGGGGTGAAAGTATAACTACTGCGCAAACCAGAGTTGGAACAACGGCTTCAATCATCGAATGCTCAATATCATACCATATTTGACCTGCAATTTCATTTTTGGTAAATTGCCCTCCTAAATTACAGTAGGCAGTAACGCGGATATAATCCCAATATGTTACATTCAATGTAGGGACGTAATCAGTCACTGTATAATTGTGATGAAAGATCTGGTGCTCATGATGGTCGGACTCCTGTTCCGTATACGTTATATTAAACGTAACTTCCTCTATGAGATAGGATTCCATAATATGATGTTCCTCAATATAACTTCTATTTTCTAATTCACCCGTTGCAATTAGATTGTCAATGTCAGTGTCAAATTGCGAACTTAAGTTAAAGAATTGGAACTTGACAGTCTCAATGTAATGGTAAGAAGTGTTGGAAACACCATGAGTGTAATATACTGACAGTATCTGGTCATCCAGATAAAATTTCAAGTCAATAAACTTCGGGCTATGCGCTGATGCCATATTAGAGAATGCACTAATACTCAAAATGAGCGCAATGGCCGCAAACCAAACATACTTAGTTTTGTTTTTTAGCATTATCATTGCCTTAAAGAATTGGTTAATATCTGGTCGGTGAGTTTTATATTTAAAGTTTGATTTCACTATTACCTCGAAAAAACCTCATATGTAAAGTGAATATAATTTATTGTCGAGTCCGAGGGATAGAATTCATTCATTTTTACTTGATAATTTGTGAAGGAACTTTACATGTAAAGGTTACCCTCATGAACACTTTGCTAAGTGAAAATGTCATTTTTAAATTTCGTTTTTAATCTTCAAATGAGTTTCAAAATCAAAAACTTTGAAAAAAATATTGCGTGATTAAACATGGAAGAGCATTATAAAAATAGAACGCTTGGTATCGTACTTGCAGTAATTGGTGCGATTCTCGGAGTCGGTTTGAATTTAGTGATTTTTTTTACCCAATATCAACTGATGATCCAAGCACAGATTGATACTTATGGGCCGATTACAACGAATCAGTATATCATAGGCTACATTTTACCCGTTTTTGCGGGTTGTGGATCCTTAGCAGGTGTGATGTATGCAATTGGAGCTTATGGATTTATTAAGAAAACTGATGACCCATATAAGATCTCTATGGTCGCAAATGTTATTGCTTTACTATTCTCATTCTGGCCAATGATTCCTGCTATGGATACTGGCTTAACCCCTTACTACGTTTTTGTATTCTTACCGAATTGTTTAATTTACCTTCTCTTGAATTTACTTGTTGGTAAAAAAAGATTTGGTAGGGTTGCACTCGGATTAATAACGGGTATGGCCATGGTAATGACATACATTAATGGAACAGCTTCATTGAATCAGTTTTGGAAGGAAGGGCCTCTCTTTCAGCGTGTAGGTGGACTCTACCTTATAATTTCGAATCCCGTTCATTACTGTGTTATGATTAGTTTTGGGATTGTCACTATAGCTATGTTACTCTCACCTAAGAAATGGGTGCGAATATTAGCAATTGTTGCAGGGATTGTAGAGATTGGAATGGGAACTCCTATGGGAATAATTACAACAATAATAAAGGGAGAATTCTCCATGTACTTAGCAGGTCCATTAATGTCGATCCTCATAATAATAGTCGCTGCAGTACCTTTCCTTTGGGAAAAAATTGTGAAACCTGAACAAAGAGGAACATAAAAACAACATTAAAAATAATTTAATTTTTTTTTAACAATAATCAAACCTATGGATTCAAATGTCAATTTCCGTTAAATTATCGCTGTATGATCGTTCTACGGGAAAAGAAAACAAAACCGGATCAACTCGAATGAGTGGAGAATGGTTTAAAAGTTAAATAGTTAAATAAAAATGAGAAATTTCAAATTTCCAAAAAAAAAATATGAGTGAAAAAAATGCGTTATAAAGGAAAAAAAGTTGTATTAATAGTAATATTGATTTTAGCTGCACTGATTGGACTGATGAGTGCATACGGAGCTAGTTGCCCAGCTTGGAATCCAGAAAGGTTATTGATACCAGATGAGGAAACGGGTCTCGTTGGATTATCGTCGTATAGGATGTGGATTACAATCACCAATAATCTGATGGTTTTCCAGATAATGAACATTTTGACATACGTCGCTGGTGGATTGACAATTTTATGCATTGTTGCATTATTTGCACGCTGGAAAATCTTTTACTGGTTAACCGTATTCACTGCCACATTAGGAGTAGTATCAGGAATTACTCCCTATTTGCTTGTCAAGTTAGGCGGAGCATCCACTCCGAGCTATATGAGGACAATTCTATTCGGAATAGTACTTATTCTAATGGTACTTCCTCCATTCTTTAAAACATTCGGTGCAAAAAATATTGCAAATACGAGGAAAGTGAAAGGCGACGCGAGTATTGCAGCAGCTGCGCTTTTCTTCCCTGGTGTATTAGTTGCTATTCAATCTTTAATTGTAGGTCCAAGTCATATGATGCCTGCAGCGAATCTTTATATGAGTTATGGAATGATAGAAGCAATTCAAATTGGTTTAGGTGCTTTACTAATCGCATTTGGGATTCTTGTGTTTGCACTTTCAAAATTAAGACATCGAAAATAAATCTAATTTTTTCTATTTTTTATTTAATCTTTTGTGAGTTTCTTCCGATACCAGTACTGATATTGTTCTTTAAATCCCAAGTTATCATACAAGCCAAGGGCAGGAGAATTTGACGTTTCTACCTGCAAATAACATGTTTTAACACCCCTATTAGAAGCAAATAAAAGTAATTCTTTCATGAATTGAGTGCCATGTCCGTTATGACGTTTATCAGGATCCACGGTAACTGCATACACTCCACAAAAATCTTGAAGTTGGGCAATGAATCCGACACATACAATGCTATCATATTGTACCAAATGGCAGAAATAAGTATCAATGGTAATGCGGTTCCAGATATCACTCACAATTGATACTTTTTTCTGAGGGATCTGATTCCAAAGAACACAATAGTCAAACCATTCATCGGTCATAACTCTAGAATAATGAAAATCGTCTGATAATGATGATTTAGTAAGCTTAGACATATCTAATGTTTGGAAACTTGTTTCACTATATCGCATATATCCCAATGAATCAAGATATGAATCCAAGTCGGAAGGATAGGAAGTTTTTGTTAGTTTAAATCGTGGTTCAATACATGCCCGAGTATACAAGTTCTCGCAATAATTCACCATTTCTTCTTTCGTTAAATCAGAAGGATAAAGTGGGTATACGCAATTTGCTCGATCTTTATACCCTTTGTCTAATTGGATGATCCATCCATGATAATACACTACTTCTCTCGCAGGTATTGCATTTATTGAAATTTTCTCATAATTTTGGACTCTGTTTTCCATACGGACACACTTTCGATTACTACAGAATATTTTTCCCATATTTTTAACTCATTCTAACCTGATTTGTTTTGATAATTTTATATCCATGTTCCATCTAAATCATACTATGCTGAGATCAATAGTGGAACTGCCAGATCTCTCGAATTTATATCGATTATCTGAAAAGGATTTTGACAAAGCAAACACTTCTCTTATAAAAGCTTTTAAGAAAGATCCGATTTGGAATCGAGCGTTGGAACGATTTCCCGAAAAGTATCAGTATTTATTTGGTGTGCCTCTGAAATACACTCTTTATTACGGAAAAGGTTATGCACCTAGTGAGAATATCGAAGGTGTAGCGCTATGGTTGGGATCTCCATATATGGATATGTCTATCTTTCGTATTATTCGCTGCAGGAGCTTACGTCTTGGATTAAAGATTGGGTTGAAAGCAGGAAAAGTCATTATGGAAGCATTTGATATCGTAGAGAAAGATCGTCATACAAATATGAAAGGACAATCTTACGTGTATTTATCGACGTTGGGAATTGATCCCAGCTACCAAAGGCAAAAACACGGCTATAATTTAGTGAAATCGATGTTAGATGCATTACCACACAAAATACCTGTGTATCTTGAAACGGCGACTGAAGGTAATGTGAAGTTTTACGAGAATTTAGGTTTTAAGGTAATTAAGGAAATTATAATACCGCAATATGATTTACCAATGTGGGAATTGATCTTCAAGAAATAAGGGTTGTCTATATTAATAACATTAATTCAAGTTCGAATTTCTTATCTTTTTATTTACTCTCCAACTGCTGTGATTAATCTTACCAGAGAAATTCTGATGAGAAGATAAACTCATTCACCTACTATGAACATTGCAACTAAATAAGCAGTCCACCAACACCCTAAAGTAATGTATCCCGTAAGTTTTGCTAATTTTCGCTGACCGGAAATACCGAATAGCGCACTCAAGAACCCACAGATCAACCCTAAAGCACCACATAAAATGTGGAAGGTATGAAGAATCCCAGAATATGAAGTCATTTGAGCCTCAGACATTGCGAATAAGAGTAACACATTCAAAGATGTGAGTATCCAAGAGCTCCCCGCTGTCAATCCGTGGTAAATAACCAATTTTGGTTCATCGAAAATCACTAATATCGTCCCAACAGAAAGTAGGAATAACGCAGGAAATCCAATTATCGAACCTAAATGTAAGCTCTCAGTAGGTCCCGGTAATACAAATGTAATCATAATTACTGATGCGATTAATAAGACTCCCATGATTGTAATGGTTGAAAACAATACTGTATATGATGTTTTTTTGGTAGCAGCGCTTCTTATTCTTTCTAATACGATTATCGTAAGAATAGAGATAATTAGGATGGCTCCAGTTAATATGCTGATTATGAGTATTGCATAATATGTACCAAAATCAGTAATAGTTTGAAGCAAAGTAATGGTTTCTAGAACAGTTATTCCCAGTATAACGCAACTCAAACCTATCAGAATTCCTGCAATGATTCCAATGAGTTTTTTCTTTTTTTGCATTTTATAATAGTCTAATAAAATGATTAGGGTGAGTAACCCCGCCATTATTATGCAGACTGATAGAAAATGTGTTTTGCATTTGATACACATATCTGAAAAGGATTCTGTCATCTTATCTTCAGATTTCAATTTATTTGAATTTCTTAATTTTGTATAAAGTAATACCAACCAGCAACGCAACTGAAAATATGAATATTATACCAATTTTGTTGAATCCTGGAATATCTAGATTAGAATTCACTGCCCCTATAATAAGGTCATCGTGAATCTCACCGTCCACGTTGCAATATGCTGCAACTTTGATTTTATCTCCCTTTTCCGTTTCAATACTGAAGTAATATTGAAAAGTGTCATTAGTGGGTTGGTTTGTATAGTTATATTCCTTAAAAACAGATTCCCTTAGACATATTTTTACTCCTGAAATGTAATGAGTAGTGTTATCCTCAACGGGGTGAGTGATATTCACAGTTAGGATAGAGTTAGGAACATTATACGAGATATTCATTCTAGTCGGAGAATGAGCTCTAACAGGTCCACCAAGAGAGATTAAACCTATAAATAATAGAATCATTAGAATTAGAAAAGTGTCCCAATTTCGTTTTTTCATAGAGTTTAACCTTTTGTTATTGTAAAAGAAAATAACTATGTCCTAAAGGAATTTCTTTATTTAATGTACTTGGGTTCACTTATCCCCATTTCCTAATTCGAATCGAGTCGTTAACGTTATAAGATATTTTCATATGAGAAGATGAATGAGCTGATATGGGGATAGTGTAACAACTAGACCCAGTTATGAATAAAGAAGTCATAACGATGATAACGATGGATTTCAATTTCACTAAGTGAAAGAATATAAATCGAACATAAATGCTTCATCAATTTTAGTCTAATAGAAAAAATGAAAATGGGGAAGTTTCAAGATTTATTCGCTTGAATTTTGCGCAATTCTACAAATACTGTCAATCCTGCTACAGATGAAAAAATAACAATTGCCAAGATAAATTGCCAAGCTCTAGGTGCATTTTTATAAATTATAACTTCTTCATATCTGATGTTTCCTGCAATATCTTGGGCATAAAATCGAATTATCACACGTCCATTTCGTAAAGGGGTCCACGCTGATTGTTCAATCGTTCCATTCACAGTAATGGAATAATTGTTTAAACCACCGTCAAGAGTGTACCACATCTCCCACACTAATAGGTCTTTCACTTCAATAATAAAGGAAGGAGCAGTTCGTCCAAATGCATCACGCTTAAAGGGATAAATAATCGTAATTTGTGGATTTCCATCTTCAGCAATGGGTAAATAATCTATACTTCCCGCGGAACCCTCGATAAAAGTATACGAGACATCTACAATACCATCTTGGGGGCTTGTGTCTGGACCTGTGTGATTATCCCAGTAATTACCGATAGTTGTGCTATTCCAATTATTACTAGATCCCCGATCTTCAGCATGGATTCCATTTGCTACGAAATAATTCTGGTAAACTGTATTATTACTGCACCCATTTGAAATCTCCACTCCCAAAGAATTATTCATAATTAAATTGTCATAAATATAGTTAAAATTCAGATTACTACCATGTAAGTATATACCGACATCATTGTTTTGAACTGTGTTCTCAGAGATAATAGTATAATGACATGCACCGAAGATTCTTATACCATATTCATTATCAATAACGGTATTACTAGTAAATGAATTGTTATAGCAACTATCAATATCACCAGAAGACAAGTATATTCCTTCATCTTCGTTATTGTTTGCTATATTATAAGAAATTGTATTGTTATTACATTCATCACCAATATTAATACCCGATTGGGAGTTATTATTTGCATTATTTTGGGTAATGGAATTCAAGTAACAATCTTCGAATAGGAAAATTCCATTCCCAAAATTATTTGAACAATCATTCTGTATTAGTTGAGCGTTAGTTACATTTGTCAGTTTAATTCCTGCTTCTGAAGCGCTAGAATCCGAGTAATATGGGGAACAATTCCTAATAATAAAATAAGCATCAGAATTTTTGATTTCAATAGCACTAAGTAGCCGAAAACCGCTGATTCTCAAATTTTCAATTATATAGGGATCATTTATTTGTCCAGAACCTGTGCATATTCCTTGATTATAAGCCCAAGTCCAATTCTGAGCTCCAATACCAATTTCAGAGTCATCAATATAAATTGGTGGACGTACTTTTTGAAGAGAACATACATTATTCAGAATACTGTTTCCTGTACAATCATGTTCAAAAATGCAATAATTGTTGTTACTCAATACATTGTCTAAAATGAAATTGTAGCTACTCCGTTTCAATCCAATTCCTAGATCGTTATTTTGTATCGAATTTTCATTGAAAGTATTATTATGAGAATCCTCTCCGAATATTCCAGCAATTGTATTCCCATCTAATGTATTTTCTGTAAAATTGTTCCAATCAGAACGGTAACACATTATTCCATATTGTTCATTATTCTTCGCAGTGTTTTCAGAGATATTGCCATTATTTGAATCAAGACTATATATACCATAGTTAGAGTTTTGATTAGCGGTATTGTAGGAAACATTATTATTGTTAGCTCCGAAAAGTAAAATTCCATGATAATTTCCTATCGCTGTGTTATTGAAGATGTTATTTGACGAACCCATACTATTAATTCCAGCGAAAACATTATCAGATACGTAATTATCAACTATATTGGCATTGTTACTAACACGCATATTTATCCCACTCCGTCCACTCCCTTTCACAGTGTTATTTGTAACATTATTAAAATTACAGTTTGTCCATAAATCAATACCAAACTCATCATTATCAATAACAGCATTGCCAGTAACCGAGTTATTGACACAATTTTCTCTCAGTTGTATCCCATTTGCAAAGTTGTTACTTACATTGTTCCCTGTTATTGTATTGTTAAAACATGCAAATACAAGCCTAAGTGCAGCATAATTATCGGCATTTAGACCTTGGTTATAATTCACTTGATTATTGGAAATCGTGATATTGGTACAAGAAGTGAGTAAAATTCCAGATCTCCCATTATACGAACAATTGTTGTTGGATACAGTTCCATTAGCTACCTTTTCAAGTTTAATACCTCCATAAATGTCAATAGGCGCAGTGTTGTAGATTGTGCAATTTTGGACAAAAAAATAATCGTTTACGGAATTTTCTATTAAAATCCCACTCCCAATGGGTGATGAACTTGCATTTATTGTTACATTTTCGATTGTATAGGGATTATCCCATGAACCATCCCCACTACACCAATCATATGTAGAGACAGTTGTTGACCAATTTCCATCAATATGAATGAATGATTCACTGTATTGTGCTGAATTTTTTAAATATATAGTGTGTGATGTAATACGCTGAACAGAATCAGTGTCAATGTTGAAAAATACTGGTAAAAAAAGTGCTATCATTAAACATAATCCTAGTTTTTTCGAATTGGATTTCATAATCATTACCTAAATTTTACTATGAACTACAATATCGCTTTACATCTTTATATAATGAATAGGTAGGATAGATAGATGTAGTATTTATGTAAATTTTAATTGGTATAAAAAGGAGAAATAGTGAATTCATATTATCCGTGAGATTACATGAGTAAATCATTCTAGATATGGTTTTGCGTCAACTTTTTGTCCCTTTGCTTCTACAGATCGTTGCCAACCTTTGGTACTCATCTTTAAGAGTGGTCTTTTTAGAATTTTCCAATAGAAGAATCCAGGATATACTTTCGGAACCATATCTGGTAAGATATCTCCGTTTGAGAGTGTTTCAGCAACCTCTTCCAAGGATGTCATCATTTTTTCTGCAATTTTACCTACTTCAGTCAATAATTTCCCATGCTTGCCTTGAAACATTTCTCCTACCGGGATAGCCATACTACCTGCCCACTTGAACCCTACCGTTTGTGCAAATTTACGGAAAATTGGGATTGCAACTGCAGTCATATGCACGGATTCAATAAATCCGCAATTCATGATAGGAAAGAATCGTTTTGCTTCCAATTTCATATTCTTTTCAGCGATCATTTCCATCAATCTAATCACAATGTAGGGTTGAGCATCGTCATAAAGAGGTGCAATTAATATTATAATATCGGAAGAATCAATTTCGTGTAGCATTGCTGTGGTCTTTTCTTCACTATTTAGCTGGTTTCTCAATATAAGGATTGATGTTTCGACTCCTTTCATTTTAAATTGTTCTTCTAAATACTTACAAAAGCTATAGGAGGTACTCTTTTTCGCTCTCGGACTTCCAACCAAAATTAGTGTCTTTGTCATCTTAAAAATTCATCTCCTGAATCATTAGTTTAATTTTCTCAGCGGTTGGGACTTCTTCTCCTTTTTGAATAATATGAGTTTTCACATGCGGAGGAAAAAAATTCAAGCTGTGTCGATACACGAGTTTTCTAAACAATTCTTCTTCTTCGGTGTCTGAATTTTCAGAAATTCCAAATACTAAAAATGAAGGATATTCATCGTATCGCTTCAGGTGATGAGTCTCACCTTTGATTAGTTGGACTCCAGGTTGTAACGTACCTAATAATCGCTCTATAATCTTTTTCAGCTCAGAAGAATATCCACCGAAGGTTATCGGAGTTAGGAAAATCAATAATTTGGAATTGATTACACTTTTTTTAATTTCTTCTCCTCTATCTCCAGAAACACCTGTACAAATTCCAGGGGTTGTGTCCCAGCACTTGAAACACCCCGTGCAACTGATGATATTTATCTCTTGCATAACATAGGATACAGTTTCTATGTTCAGTTTATGTAATTCTTCCTCCAAAATACTCTGGATAGAATGGATTTGAGTTTGATGTGTTCTACTTCCATTAAAAATGACTACACTCATGAATACTACTTTATGGTGACGATCTTCAAAATTCTTTGTATAAATGAATATTTCAGTTAAGAACCTTATTTCAGTCCTTTAAAGAATGTATACACTTTTACATTCATTTGCTTAATCATCTCGAGGAGTTTAGGAGATAAATCGCTATATATATTCACATGATCCGTAGGAAATTCTGCAAATAATGCATCTAAGGCAGGTCGAATATTTTTTATGTGTTCAATTATTGCTTCCGAACTCTCAAACTCTTCACGTATTTCGCATTCTGTCTCATCTTCGCTGATATACCAGTCATATGTAATTGCTTTCTTATCATGTTTCATGGTTTGGGTGATGCAATCAGCAGCCAATTCTTTGAACCGTTCCAACTTACCTTTGGGTATCTTAATAAACGCACTTCCATGTAATGTTCGACTCATGACCTAATGAATTCTTTACGGAATAAATGCGAGTCGCTTAACTCTCATAACATAGTGATATCCAGAAAAAAAAGAATAAATTGAAAAAATTGGTTAATCTTTCTTAAATAGAGGATCGTTCTCTTGTAGAATGCGACGTTGTACTTTACCCAAAACGTTTTTTGGTATTTCTGGAATGAACTCATAATGTTTTGGAACCTTATAGTGCGTCATATTCTCTTTACACCAAGTTCGTAAATCATCTATGGTAAGGGAGCTTCCTTCTACAAGTTTACACCATGCTTTCACTGCCTCCCCCGTTTCTACATCCGGTAATCCCGCGACTGCAACTTCACTTACTTCAGGATGCATTCCGACAAGAGATTCTACTTCTTTAGGATAAACAGAATACCCCCGCATCTTGATCAGTTGTTTTTTACGATCACGGATGAAACCCCTCCCATATTCGTCAAGAAATCCTATATCACCAGTAAGAAGCCACTTTTTGCCTCCCCATTCCTTGATAGTATTCGCAGTTTCTTCAGGTCGATCTAAGTATTCCTTCATAATCTGAGGTCCTGAAGCACAAATTTCACCCGTATTTTCCTCTCCGATTCCCTCTATAAGTCCTTTACTGAAATCTTCCGAATCAAATATCTTCCAATCCGTTCCAGGCACGGGTATGCCGATCGATTCTACACAGCGGTCCTCGCCGTAAAAGTTACCAGCGCTAAGTACAGGAGAGGTTTCAGTTAAACCATAACCCTCCACTATTTTACCACCTGTTTTGGTTTCAAATGGAATCCGAACATACTCATGAAGCGGTCCAGCGCCACTTAAGCATAGTGCTAATTTACCCTTCAAATCGAAGTCATCTATAGTTTCTTGAGGTAAATCAGAGATTCTTTGGAAAAGTACTTCTGCTCCGGGATATAGCATCCTATCTAAATCTATCTTCTTTAGCTCAGTTAGAAGTTCCTCAGTTGGTGGAGGTCGGGGGAACATGACTACACTTGAACCTGCACACACTCCCGCATTCAGAACGACTGTCATTCCAAATGAATGGAAAAATGGAAGAACTCCTATCATGGCTTCTCTAGGTGTAGAATCTTCTACCAGTTCGCCTTCTTCATGTTGATATTTATTCCAGTAGGCACATTGTAATGCATTTGCGTAAATATTCAAATGGGTGAGTACTGCTGCTTTTGGAACGCCCGTAGTCCCTCCAGTCATAAGATAAACGGCCTCATCTTCTGCAGTATTAATTTCAGCTTTTTCAACTGGATTTGATTTTCCCATCTCAATTACTTTCTTCATGGGAATTGAATCAGGGACTTTACCAGTAGGAACTTTCTTGAAAACTTCAGCCAAGAACTTTTTAATTGGCGAGAAAGGAACAAAATCTAGTATCCCAGTACAAATTACATGATCTAAAGTAAGTTTATCCCGAATTGGTTGAAATAAACCATCATTTAATCCATCCAAGATGATTAAAACATTAGCTTTAGTCATGGAAAGTTGATGTAAAATTTCCCCCGGCTTATATGTACCATTCATTGGAGAACAAATCACCCCAATTTTTAAGCAAGCAAAGTAGGCAATGACAAAATTATACGAATTGGGGACTAAAAGACCGAGTACATCTCCTTTTTTCATCCCGAGTTTTGCTAATCCGCCTGCAAAATTATCTACATTTTTTCGCATTTCTGCATAATCCATCCAAGTATCAAGGAACCAAAATCCGTTATTATGTGGGAATTTTTCGGCAGTTTCTACAAAGCAATCATACATAGTTTTGTTTTCGTCGTATTCTAATTGCTTTGGCATGTCCGCAGGCCAATATTTTTTATTAAACCACGCGCTATTTTCATCAATCTGAGTTTTTACCATAAAAGAATGTGACTAGCAAGCACTATAAAAAAATTTCGGCAAAATCCAAACAAATGTTCTGTATGTATTTTATTCTATTAATATTGTATCTCTAACTTTTTGTCAATCTATTTTCACTGATATCTTGAATCTGGTAAGGACCAATCTAAACATACCATTTAAATTTCGATACCGCAATTTATTACAAAGGAGTTGATAAAAAGTATGGCTATAGATTGGAGCACGCATTGGGCTATCCCTTGGTACGTTGTTATGGTACTTATTAACATCGTTGGTCTGGTGTACTGTGCAATTATTTTTAAAAAATCCCTGAATCGAAGGGATGAAAAGGATTTAAAATATCGGAAATGGATGCGAATTATGGGATTATTCGTTGCAGTAGTTTCTGCATATCGAGCGATAGCTGTGTGGGCTACACCATATACTTTCCGAATACCAAACACATTTGCGGAAGTTTCATTCGCTGGATTAATTACGTATGCAATGTTGAAATTCAATGAATATGTGCCTATTCCAGAGAAAGCTCACAGGTACAAATTTACGAAATTCTATCTCACAAAAGGTCCCTATTTCCTATTAGGATGTTTAATTTTAGCACAACCTATAGACACGTTAGGATCGATTTTCGATTTTGCATTAGGGTGGGCATTCGTGGAAACACTATGGGGGCTTGGATTCTTATCTGTACTCCCACTTGCTATTA
>JAEOTN010000356.1 GCA_016839865.1 Promethearchaeota archaeon
AGGATCAACGGTGTTAGGCAAATTTTTTATTATTCCCTACAAATATTCTTGACATAGCCTTATATGCAATTTTCGGTTTTAAGAGGAAAAAAAATGTCAATTGATCCAAAAAACCCTTTGAAAGTTCTCCACAATGCCATTAATGCCACTATCTTGATTCGCTTGAAAGATGGAATAGAGTACACCGGCAGATTGAAAATCTGTGACAACTACATGAATATGATAATTGAAGATGCAAAAGAAATGATCGACGGATCCGTTACGGCGAAATTTGGCGAAATTTTCATCCGTGGAAATAATATCTTGTTCATAAAACCACAGGCAGTGTAAAATAAACACAAACTGTTGTTGCATTAAAATAATGAAAATTTTTGGTTATGGTACGTTCATTACAAGTGGTATTTATCGAAATTTCCAACATGTTCGTGCTGCATTTCTCCCTGGATATGTGAGAATTCTACGCTCCGTAGATCCATTTCCGTACATTCTGAAAACAGAAACTAAGAACCAATCTAGTGGTTTTTGGGGATTAGTATTTGAGGTGGATGTAGAGGGTTTAAAAAGACTTGATTTTTATGAAGGTGGTCTTTACAGGAGAATCCATGTAGATATACTCTACTCTGATGGAACTTTGGAATCAGTTATGGTATATTATCCTACACAGAGAGTTATTTTTCAATACAATCTTTTAGATTATGTGACAGATGAGGATCCATGGAGGTCACGAATTTTAGATCATCCCGAAATTATTAATCAATTTCCCGAGTTAGGATGGATGCATCCGCCTAAGAAAAATTAACCTGTTGTCTGCGATAATTAAATAATTCGATACAAAGAAACACAATAAATACCACTAAAATTATTCCTGCCATTCCATAAAATGGAAATGCGTAAGAAATATTTTCCGCTAATGCACCTGCAGCAAAAGGAGTTAAAATGCTCCCTAATCCTACCATGCTTTCGAATAATCCTGCTTTTGCTCCTTTTCCTTTCTGCTCTTTATGTAAAATTAAATCTAATGTTGAAGAATAAATAATTGCGACACAAATTCCCCCCAAAAACATAATAACCGAAAGAATTACCTTGCTTCTAAATAATGGAATGATTCCAATACAAATGGATATCACTAAGAATGTGAAAATACTGAGTTTCATAGAACTACGTATAGAAATCCAATAATATGTGATAACAAAGTATAATGTTCTTCCCAATCCGAAGAAAAATAGCACCAACCCAGTGATTGATTTTGTCCATAATAATATTCCCCCTTCATCTACCGCATAATCCACAAAATACGTGTATAGGATTTTTGATGATATAGCATAAAGGAACACCGTCAAGATTAGCTGAATGAATACAGATGGCGTAGTTCTCTTAGTTTTGATCTCCTTTTCTTCTTCAGGTTGACGAATAGGGTGCTGAGATATTGATTTTTCACGAGGAAGATTTACCAATACTAAAATTAATTCTATTGTGTAGAAAATTACTACTGAAAAGAAAGCAGCAGGAAGTAAATATTGACTTAATATGCCTGCTAACAAAGGTCCTAGCATATATCCAATAGACCATGCAATACAAAACGAGAGGATTCCTTTTTTATGTGCCTTTTCTGAGGAATCTATTGCAGTTTCTGAAGTGTACGCTTCAATTGTTGGCCAGAAAAATCCATAAAATATTCCAAGTGAAATTTGTCCTACTATCAATAATCCAAATGATTTCCCAAATAACCAAAAGAATAGTGCTGTAAGTAAATGCCCGATTGCCCCAATAAGTAAACTGATCTTTCTTGGAAGTTTATCACCTATCCGGCCTAAAATAGCAGGTGTAATAAGATAAGTAATACCATAAGCTGCTCCAATAATCCCAATCATGAATGGATCTAAGTGTAATTCATGTTCCGCATAAAATATTGAAGTCACTAAAATCATGGAATTTGATAAATCTCCCAAAATTGAAAGGAAAAACAAAGTACCTCTGATTTTTTTCGTCATTTATGGGGGTCCTCCAGATCCTAGTTTCGATATTTTGGATTTAATTCCATGATATCTTTGATAATTTCATCAGGATTAGATTCTACTCCCTTCTTCTTAAAAAATGTGCACAGATTTGTAATATCCCTAGTTACAAGCTCTATTGCATTTGGGTGATTCCAATCCTCCCATTGAGGCCAATCAATAATCAAGATCTGATCCTCGGGATCTAAAAGAATGTTGAATTCGCACAAATCTCCGTGTATCACATGGGCTTGAGAGAAATAGAGTTTGTATTCCCGAATAATCTCATTAAAGTGCTGATCGGGATCATTTAACTCATCAAATTTGCTGATTTCCTCCCCTTGAATAATACTCATCACCACTGCATGTCGATTCTGTGCAATAGGATTGGGGGTTCGCAGTTGTAATTTATATACACGTTTCAATCCTTCAAATTCCCGTTTTGCTGAGAGCCGACTGATATATAACCATGATGTATGAGTGCGTTCTTCTACATAAGATCGAAATTTTCGGATATTTCGGAAGCTTGTTTGTCCTAATCGATGTAATTTGAGTGTTACTTGCTCACCTTCGGGTGTTAAACAGCGAAATACATCGGATTCTTTTCCACGCCCTAAGGATGGTCCTATTGATTCGATGTGCTTCTGGCTAAATAAAGTATGTAGGGCTAGGATATCATATCCCTCGCTATTTAAGCAATACGCTACAGAACCTACTTTGTTTCTTTGTAATAAACCGAATTTATGCACTCGATCTAAACGATACTCCGTTTCTTCAAGATCGTAACGAGCAAAAAAAGAAATATGTTTTATGGGAACCATTTCATGCTTTTTCATTCCCAGTTCGACCGCAGCTAAAATTCGGATATCTTCGATATCAATATCTTGTAGAGTTTTAGCTGCTTTCATTTTGTCACCAAATTCATCTATTCTTGAATGACTGAAACACTTGTCATTTGGTCACCATTCTTTAACTTGGTGACTACTTCATTAAATCCTTCAATTACTTGACCAAAAACAGTGTGAGCTCCATCGAGATGTTTTGTGTGGTCTCTTGTCAAAACGAGGAAAAATTGGGATCCACCTGTGTCTTTTCCTGCATGGGCCATTGATAATGCACCTGGTTTGTGAATTAACGGATTTCCTTCCGTTTCGCATTTAATTTTATATCCAGGACCTCCCGTTCCACTTCCATGAGGACATCCCCCTTGTACTACAAAATCAGGGATTACTCGATGGAAAGTTAATCCATTATAAAATCCCTTTTTAGTCAAGTCCAAGAAATTTTTAACGGTCCCTGGAGCGTGCTCGGGGTAAAATTCGATGATAATTGTGCCTTTATTCGTTTCCATTTTTACTTGCGGGTGAGACATAGTAAGAGTACTAAGAACCACCGTTATAAAAAAGTTAGACTTACCTAGATACTACTTGTAGGAATAACTTAGGAAGGGGTAGATAACGGACTACCGCCCCCACCGCATATAGCAAT